>NZ_JAKKRO010000131.1:0-2477 GCF_025654235.1 Shewanella sp. SM32
GTTGATGGTTCAATGCCTGTTGTGGCTAGTTGGTTTACACGCACAGCAACAGGGCTGGGATAAGCATTTTCAGGCCAATACCATTGGGCATCGAACGGTACTCTCAACGATTCGCTTGGGATTGGAGGTACTCAGGCGGCCTGATTATCAAATCACGGAGAAAGAATTGCTGGCGGCCTGGGTATTATTCGCCAATCAGTTGCTCAAATATGGCTATGCTATGGCTGATTTATGAGGGGATCCTTCAGACCAAAGTAGATTAAAAAAAATACGAAGTGCTCATAACCCTGAGCGACATGGCACTGAAGCAAAATTTGCTGGAAAATCAAAGTACAAGCTTAATGCAGGGAATGAATCCAAAGGGGCCCATTGGATTCATGAACTATCTCCAAAATGGTTTGTACAATGCGTTTCATATATAACAGACGTTTTCGAAAAAAACGGTCAAAAAGCTGCTGTTAGCTCAATTACGAGACTAACTAAAATAAGCAGCGCTATTTTCGATCATAAGGATAAAATTAAAAACCTGGAATACCTAAAAAAAGAAGGGATATCAGCATTTTTCGACCATGATAAATCATTAATAAAAACAATATACGTTGTAGAGGATCAGAGAATACGAGACTGTATTGGTGAAATATTTTTCATGCACAATCATTTTTTTGACAGCAACCATAAACTTACTGATCTAATTGATTTAGCTGTAATTATTGACTGTGATTCCGGTGATGATAATTACCGTTCTATTATTTTGGATCCAGTAGTAAAAAAATATCCTGCTCTAGCGAAATCTATTTATGATTACGCTCAATACGAGCTCAAAAGAATTGATGGAAACAAAAAATCTAAAGAGACTGTATTTGCGAAAATAAGCATGATAAAAGCTATTTTTACTAGCCATCTAGATCTGCTGAATAGCAATGATCATCTATTACTTGCAGAGCTTGGTCTAGCTGCCCTAGAAGAAAACAGCTGCAACATAATCAAGCGCATCCGATATGCAATCGCCGATAAATTCAAAAATGGAAAGCTTTCATTAGGTAGTGCAAGAGGTATACAATCAGCTTTTAGATTGTTTTGTTCACATTATAAAATAACTGATGTCCACTCATATTCCGTGTCAGGGAAAAGCAGAAAGACTAACGAATCAAGGAAAAAAACAACTGATTACTATGATAAGGAGGAAGTGGCAATTATTGCGTATGCAATAGAGCTAGGGTTGATGGATGCTCATCTATCCGAAAAGGAAGAACTCCTACTTCGATTAGGAAGAATTTTAATTAAAACTGGTTGGAATCTAGCACCACTTTTAATGCTTAATATTGATGACATTTTAAAGTTAGATGCACCTATCACAGGTAAAACAGCACACTTCGTCAGACTTTTTAAAAAGAGAGCCGACTATAAAACTCAATTTTATGAATTTAAAATGAGCAGTGATAGCATAAAAAAAGAGGGCATAGTATTCGGAATAGAGGTTACAAATGCACTAACAGATCTTGAGTACATTAGAGATAAAATATCGTCAAAGTTACGCGACAAACTCCCCCAAAATAGCAAACTAAAATATCGACTGTCTCTGTATCGTAATAATAATGATAAAATTCTTGGATTCACTCACATAAAATTCAGTGCTTGGTTAAATGAGGTACTTCGCCGATTCGAATGCAAAATACCTTTTAGTGTTCAGCGTATTCGTAAAGGCGGTCTTAATTATATTTATAAAACCTATGCTAAAAATTTCAAAAAATACGAAAAAGCTGGACAGCATTCTTTGGAGACATTTCTAGAGGTTTACTTGCGTAATGATGGTATCAAATCTGAAGAAACCATCGCTTCAGCAACTCAAATAATGTCCGATTATTTCTCTGGAAGACCAATATCTGACGATATAATTATAGTCACAGAAATACCCGTCAACACAAAAAAAACACCATCAGGACTTTGCGCATCACACGGAAATGATGCTGAATATCGAGCGTTCGCAAAACAGCAGCAGCGGCTTAACAGAAGTTCAGATACAGTAAATTCACAATGTGGCGATTTTAATGCGTGCCTCTTTTGTCGACATTTTCGTCTTGTCGCTGACGCAGAACATATTTGGCGATTGTTGTCTTATCAGCGCTATGTTGTCGGTGACATGGAGCGTGGACTGAGCGATTACAGTAATACTTCGGATCAAGCAGCCTTTATTGAGGTCTTAAATAAACGGGTTGAAACCATGCTTAACGCTGAAGAATCCCCTGATGATTTACAAATAAATCATCAAATTAGGGTGGAAGCGCATCTTGTTGCATGATCAAATGGTTTCGCTAAAAACTACACTTGGACAACAAGATGCGCGAAGCCAATATCCTACAACATTCTTTACACCAATACTGCCCAGAACTTCACCTAAAACGATTAAACAGCTTGATGCTGGCCTCTAAGGCACTGATTGAATGTAAGACACTGACCTTGACTGAGTTAGGTCGAAA
>NZ_JAKKRO010000132.1:0-2470 GCF_025654235.1 Shewanella sp. SM32
ACACAGCCAGCTAAATTTTGTCTCACCAGGGCAACGTCATGCACTGCAAGATGGCGCTATTTTAGCGAAGCGCAAGAAAGTGCTTGAGGCGGCGAAGGAAAGAAAACCGATGCGTTGGTCTACAGAGATCAGAAATTGTGAAGCGGTTGGCGCTGTAACACTCAACCCAGATAAGGCACCAGAAGAAGGCGTAATAAATGCAGCTTAATATTTAAACAAAGAGTGACAACTATCTTGAAAAACACCGAAACCTTCTGCCCATATCTCCAGTGTATTTACGTCGAAAAAATAAACGCCTTGTTTGCCGACTAAGGTTTCCGCTTCCATCATCGAAATGGGATTTAATTGGATTTCGTTATAGGGCACTTCAGACATTTCTGAGCCACCACCGGCGATGACTGGCATAGCAGTCACGCCTAAGGCCAACACCATCAATATTCGGCTTACACTTTGACGAAGCATGTTATGCATAATTAGGCTCTCATATTCCCCGACACCCAAAGGTGTCGGGGATAACTAGGACTCAAGTTAAACTATATTTTCTTCGCACTCAGCGCATTACCATCAATAATGGCTTGGGCTTGGGTCACATAGGTCAAGGCGGCATCTAAGCGTTTTTGTGAGTAACGCGCACCATGAACCCCCCATGAACCATCGGCTTTAATCAGCTTGAGGACATCTTGAGCTTTATCGGTCAACAACAGCACTTGCGTCTTATCTTCTACCGATAACTTCGCCATATTGGGCGACTTATCGATGCTAATAAGGGCTTTTTCTACTTTGGCATAGGTTTCTTTCACTGGTTTTTGCCACTTCTGAACTTTGCCGTAGATTTGCTGTTGATCTTTAAAGTGCAGACCCTCACCCAACTTAGATTGGAATTGACTATGGCAGCCTTTGTTATCCACTACATCGTGATCAGAAGCGGAAGTACGAGCACAGGTCCACATCAGATCGAGGTAGTTATGGCCATTTTCGTCCTTCGCCACAGTCCAGCCCTTAGTGGATGAGTCGCGAGACTTACCTTCAGGTGGGTTAAGCGTCTTACGCAATGGATCGACATCGATTTTCCACATGTGCGACTTACGAACGTTGTCGAAACCGGCCATATCAGGGAACTGGATCGCGGTGAAGTTTTCACAACTACCCATGTTTGGCATATGACAGCTTTGACAAGTTTGTTTACTGTGGGTCTTGGTATTACTCGCAATTTCAGCCTGTGCCGTATGGCAATCGGTACATTCTTTGATGAGTTTTGGTTTAGTAATACCGGATTTCCAATCACCATCAGTCACTTCGTGTGGATCATGACAGGTAGAACAACGCATGCCCTTATCGTAGTGAGACGAGGCAAACATTTGCGAACCTTCTGTACCACAAGATGGGCAAGAAGATTTCATCTTCACGTTAAAGGCATATTCCAGTTTTTCTTTACCCTGTGGGGTTTGCGCAAGTTCTTCTACGAAGTTAAAACGCTGGTGACAACGCTCGCAGTTAGAAGGCATACCACCACCGATACCGCCGTCTAAATGACCACCTGCGCCATGACACTCTTCACAGGTAATACCGAGTGACACTGTATGTTTTTGTAGCTCTTTAGGATTACCAAGGGCTGCAAAAAACTCATCTTTAGTTTTAAAATCAAACTTAAAGGTGTGGCACATTTCGCAATAGGAACTCGCAGGTTGGAATAAGAATTCCTTCTCGTATTTAGCACCATAGGAGCTCATACCCCACTGGTGTGAACCACTCGCGCCAAAATCTTCCATTTTAGTTGGAAATTCAGGAATAACTTTCTGAATTTTCTTCGCCATTTCAGGGGTTAACCATTCAGCCCAACCACGGGAGAATTGGTTACCGCCGGCGACCATAGTGCCAGTACCATCTTTGAGTAAACCGTCTTTCACATGGAAGGTACCGCGTACTAAGTAGCTGTCGATAAAGCCGTATTTGGTTCTTGGTGTTCCCACCGTCGCATAAATTGCATCAGGGGTAATGCCGTCTGGCAGGATAGAAGTATCCTTAGTGCCATACATGGTTTTGTTTAAATCGTTATCGACTTCGGGATGACTCCCCGGAAAACGTAAGGTTTTTGAATGGCGTGAACGTTTCCACTTTTCATATTGTGGGCCGTGGCACTCACCACATTTTTCAGGACCAACAAACTTATTTGGGAAATCCAAAATCGACTTGGCACCGAGGCGATATTGCAATGCCATAGGCTGAAGAATCCCCTGATGATTTACAAATAAATCATCAAATTAGGGTGGAAGCGCATCTTGTTGCATGATCAAATGGTTTCGCTAAAAACTACACTTGGACAACAAGATGCGCGAAGCCAATATCCTACAACATTCTTTACACCAATACTGCCCAGAACTTCACCTAAAACGATTAAACAGCTTGATGCTGGCCTCTAAGGCACTGATTGAATGTAAGACACTGACCTTGACTGAGTTAGGTCGAAATT
>NZ_JAKKRO010000133.1:0-2421 GCF_025654235.1 Shewanella sp. SM32
GTAAGCGTAACGCCAACCACACATTCCAATCCTAACTGATCAACTTTACCCTGTCTGCCATTATCAACTGCCAGGGTAATCATCATGCACCGTACCAAAGAACAATGGCTGGCCTTGTTTGCCGAGCAAGCCCAAAGTGGTCTCACCCAAACTGAATTTGCAAAACGTCAGGGCATCATTCCTACATATTTTAGTTATCGCAAGCGTCAGTTGTTGGCGTTTCAGGATGATGACGGTGGCTTTGTTGAGCTGACGCCACAGGGTTTGCAGCTGAATCAATCCATTTTGCTACGCAAGCGCGATATCGAATTGCAGTTTCCAGCCGGCACCGATGCACAGTGGTTAGCAGCCTTGCTAAGAGCGCTCTGACCATGAAAATGTTCCTCGATGTGCCTAAGGTCTATTTGCATAAACAGCCGGTCGACTTTCGTAAATCCATTAATGGCTTATCGTTGCTGGTCGAGCAAGAGATGCAGCTCTCGCCATTTAGCGGCGCACTGTTTGTGTTTTGTAATCAGCAGCGTACCCGGTTAAAAGTACTGTACTGGGATAGCACCGGGTTTTGCCTGTGGTACAAACGGCTTGAAAAAGACAAGTTCCGCTGGCCACGGCAGATGCCTGGCAAAATACTGTCTATTAGCGAGCAGCAATGGCATTGGCTGTTGCAAGGTGTCGATATCCAAAAAATCACCGCCCATCAGCCACTGCATTACCAGAGTGTGGGCTGATATGACGATCGGCTATAAATCCTTATGATCGCATCCAAAACAATCTAAATCTTACCAAGCACTTAGCTAAATTGGCCGTTACAATAGCGGCCATGAAAAAGACACCTCAATCCTTACCTGATGACGTTGCACTGCTCAAGAAAATGCTGCTTGAGCAGACGCAAAAGCTTGAGCGCAAACTGGCGCAAAAAGATAAACGCATCGCCAAATTAGAGCGGGTTAACCAGCAACTGTCGGACAAGTTGCAGCAGTTGCTGGAGCGTTACAACCTGAAGAAGTACCAGAAATTTAGCCCCAGCAGTGAAACCTATGAAGGTGAAGGCGAGGTGTTAAATGAGGCCGAACAGCTTATTGAAGACGAGTCAGTAGCGACAGAGCCAGATACTCAGACGACCGAGAGCGCTAAGAAAGCTGCTAAGCCACGCCGCCCACGGATTGCCCCTGAGCTGCCGCGCGTTGATGTTATCCATGACATTGACGATAAAACCTGTGCTTGCTGTGGCCATGCGCTACATCAAATGGGTGAGGAAGTCAGTGAGCAAATCGAGTTCGTACCGGCACAAATCCGGGTGCTCAGAAACGTGCGGCTGAAATACAGCTGCCGGCAGTGTGAAACCACGGACACCAAGGTCGACATTAAAATTGCCGATGTGCCACCGGCGGTTATCCCTAAGAGCATGACCACACCGAGTCTGCTTGCCCAAATCATCAGCAGCAAAATGCACTATGGCTTACCGCTTTATCGTCAGGAGCAGTTGTTTAATCAGGCCGGTATTGAGCTTAGCCGTCAAACGATGAGCCGCTGGCTGATAAGCTGTGCAGAGAAACTGAAACCGTTACTGGCGTTAATGAAAGCTGAGCTTCTGAAACAGCCCGTGCTGTGGGCAGATGAAACCACGGTTAATGTACTGGATGTTGAGAAAAGCACCTGCTACATGTGGGTATATGGCTGTGGCTTAGAGCAAAGTACCGGCCCCAAGCTCGTGCTGTTTGATTATCAGGACAGCCGCAGCAGCAAACATCCCACCGACTTCCTGACGGGGTTTACCGGCTATCTGCAGGTTGATGGTTATGCCGGATATGAGAAAACCCACGCAACCTTAGTCGGCTGCTGGGCGCATGCCAGACGTAAGTTCGTCGAAGCCCAAAAAGCGCAGGGTAAAGGCAAAACGGGTAAGGCCGATGTGGCCCTTAACCATATCCAGAAACTCTATGCGCTGGAGAGTAAATTAAAAACTGCGCCGCCTGATAAGAAATATGAAGCCAGGCAAACGCTAGCCAAGCCGTTGCTCGCGCAATTCAAAAGCTGGTTGGATAAATCAAGCGAGAGTGTCACGAAAGAAAGTTTACTGGGAGCGGCTATTACGTATAGCCTGAATCAGTGGCCCAAGCTTGTCCGCTATCTGGATGATGGCTGTCTGAATATCGACAACAATCGTGCGGAGCGCGCCATCAAACCGTTCGTGATTGGTCGCAAGGCGTGGTTGTTCGCCAATACCAAGACGGGAGCACAAGCCAGTGCGGCACTGTACAGCCTGGTCGAGACCTCAAAAATCAACGGACTGGAGCCGTATGATTACCTATGCCGCTTATTAACCGAGCTACCCAAAGCCAACACCCAAGAGAAACTACAGCAACTCCTGCCTTACTGATCACCAGCCACACCGCAAGGTGTGGTTGGCGTTACGCTTAC
>NZ_JAKKRO010000134.1:0-2355 GCF_025654235.1 Shewanella sp. SM32
TAAATTGACCTGTATAACTCCTTACCAAGGTTTCCTTTTAAAATTTTAAAACGGTACTTCGGAGTCCAAACAATATGATATTTGCAACGCCAATAAACATGTGATGAACTTCTATAATCGCCCATGCTTTTCGTTTCCTCTTACTTGTGGTGAATAAGAAGTCTCTTTTAGCATGGGCGTAATTCAGGCTATAGCCTCAAGGAACAATCACCACCGCCAGAGGCGGTGGTTTTGGGATGACAATAAAAACAGTAGCATATCAATATGATATGCCTCTATAACAATATGAAACTAAATCTTAAATTGTTCTACTAATTCTTTTAACTGTTCTGATAAATGTGCAATTTCACTCGTTGATGCTCTTGTTTGGTTTGCAGCAATCGCATTTTCCTCAGCAATATTTTTTACATTAATCACATTCTCATTAATGCTCTCTGCAACAGAGCTCTGTTGCTCGGATGCACTTGCTATCTGAATATTCATGTCATTAATAACACTAATAGCTTGAGTAATTGCCTGCAATGCGCGCCCAGTAGCATTTGCTTGTTCCACACATTCTGCTGCTTGATTTCTCCCATGTACCATCACTACTACCGTACTTTGTGTTCCTGCTTGAAGCTGCTCAATCATATGTTGAATTTCTTGTGTAGATCCCTGGGTTCGCAGAGCAAGCGAGCGAACTTCATCTGCGACGACGGCAAAGCCACGCCCCTGTTCGCCTGCTCGAGCTGCTTCAATCGCAGCATTGAGTGCCAGTAAATTAGTCTGATCGGCAATACTTCGAATTACATCCAAAATTTTGACAATATTAATGGTAGCCAATTCGACTTCTTTCAACTTCTCCGAAGATTCATTCACGCTATCAGAAAGCGAAGTAATGGCTAAAATTGTTTTTTCTACCACCTGACTACCCAACCGTGCATCTTTGTCCGCTTCATTCGCTGCAATGGCTGCATTAGCAGCATTACTGGCGACATCATTAACAGTCGCTGCCATTTCGTTCATCGCCGTTGCGACCAAATCAGTTTCAATACGCTGATTTACTATCCCCTGACTTGATTGTTCCGTAACAACAGCCAACTCTTGTGAAGCAGAAGCGAGTTCAATACTAGCACTTGATATTGTAGCAATAATATTCCTCAGGTTAGTTGCAGTTCCTTGAATAGATTCAATTAACTGCCCCATTTCATCTTGACTAAAATGAGTGAACTCAATCGTCAAGTCACCCAGTGCCAATTGGTTAGCGGCTTTTACTGCTAGACGGATTGGACGAGTAATAGAAGTTGTCAGCAAATAGGCAGCAATGGACCCCATTACGATGGCAATAATAGATAGAAAAAGAGTAAGATTGATACTGTTATGTGTATTAACTTTAACGCTTGAGCCTAATATATCTTGTTCAGTCACAACAGATATTTTTAGGTCTTCCGCACTCTGAGCAACCTGTGGACCAATGATACTCAGCGTATTTTCAAAAAGCTCATTTTTATTTTTGATAAGTCGATGAATGTCATTCAAGCTATTTATATAATTCTGATGCGCCGTCAAGAACTCTGACAATAATGATTGACGAACGGGATCTGACAAGTACTGCTTAAGCTCTGCGGCTTCTTCTAATAACTTGGTGTCTATAGCATTGATAGCCAAAATATAATCTTGCTGACTATTAGAATTAAGAAACTTTGATACAAATAAACGTCCAAATAATAACCGTTCTTGAACATGGGATGCGTGATAGACAGCTTGGCCATCATTGCCAATGTAAGCCGATTGTATAATTGAAGCTATAGCTTTTTCCATTACCTCTCCGAGAGGGACAAGTTGTTCATTAAGGACACGATTTTGTTGTTCCGTTAGCGAGACTACAATAGAAAAAGTATTGTTATATTGGGTGATAGCTGAATCGACACTATCAATAATTTGTGCACGTTCAGGTTGCTGAATTTCCTTTTTACTCTGAATTAACAAGGTTTTCATTTTATCAAAATAGTCTTTATATTGAGCAATATTGTTATCACTTTGCGTATTTAGATAACCCAGCACATTCATGCGAACCATTAACATATTTGCTTGTAAACGCCCAGAGAGATTAGCATCATTGGCTAGACCCTGAAGGATCCCCTCATAAATCAGCCATAGCATAGCCATATTTGAGCAACTGATTGGCGAATAATACCCAGGCCGCCAGCAATTCTTTCTCCGTGATTTGATAATCAGGCCGCCTGAGTACCTCCAATCCCAAGCGAATCGTTGAGAGTACCGTTCGATGCCCAATGGTATTGGCCTGAAAATGCTTATCCCAGCCCTGTTGCTGTGCGTGTAAACCAACTAGCCACAACAGGCATTGAACCATCA
>NZ_JAKKRO010000135.1:0-2273 GCF_025654235.1 Shewanella sp. SM32
AATTTCGACCTAACTCAGTCAAGGTCAGTGTCTTACATTCAATCAGTGCCTTAGAGGCCAGCATCAAGCTGTTTAATCGTTTTAGGTGAAGTTCTGGGCAGTATTGGTGTAAAGAATGTTGTAGGATATTGGCTTCGCGCATCTTGTTGTCCAAGTGTAGTTTTTGGCGAAACCATTTGATCATGCAACAAGATGCGCTTCCACCCTAATTTGATGATTTATTTGTAAATCATCAGGGGATTCTTCAGAGCTTTGGGTAATGCTTTGAAGATTCAGGAGTGGCATTTATTGGGAGCAAAAAATTAGTTGGACACACTTTTTGTTCCCGTCTTATGGTTGAATAAACTGCATTAAAAAACCAAAATACCACGCCAACAAAGAAGCCCAAGTATAACCCCAAACTGCCATCAATAAAGCAGCGGAAGCCAGCCTTGGGTGAAAAGCGCTGGCGATAACTGGTGCAGAAGCCGCACCACCAATATTACACTGACTCGCGATCGCGAAGTACATGATAGGTAATCGAAAAAATACAGTAAAAATAAATAAGATAATAATGTGTATAGAGAACCAAATAAGAGCGATACAAACATAATAGGGCGCGGCGCTCAATGCGCTAATATCAAAGTTCAACCCCATCAACATTATCATGATATAGATTAAAAAAAGAGCTATCTGCTGAGTTTCCTTAACTAACACATGTCTTGCATTTGTTAATGAAAATAATAATCCTAAAAAAGTTGCAATTAATACTGACCAAAAAAATTCAGAGGTAAGATTGTATTTAAATAAGTGTGGGAAACTATTAGCGATTCTTGTTGCAAGGAAGGATGATAATTTTTCACTAAAGAGAATTACAATGGAAAAAGTCAAGCTCAATATCAGAATCCAATAATAGCTTGTTTTTTTTCCTATCACTTTACGTTTGATGTCAGTGCAAAATATCGGTCTATGGCTTTTATCAGCTTTCAGGAAGTCATCGATTTTATCTTGGCGTTCTGCAATGAAAAGTAATATAACCATCCATATACCGGAAAAAAGAATATTAATAGCCATCATTACCGCAAATACGGCATCACCGACACTGTGGATTTCTTTTACAGCCAATTGATTGGCGGTTCCGCCAAGCCAGTTTGCCATCAGTGTTGACATGCCTTTCCAAGCAGCATTATCTCCCTGCCAGACGAGTTCGTTCGGAAAAAATATAGAGCCTAACCATAGGCTTAATGGACCACCAATACAGATGCTCACAGCACCTAGCACGTACATACCGAGAAGTTTTTTTCCCACTAAACTGAGAGCAAAGAAATCGGTACCTAAAATCAGCAAAAATAAACAACCGGGCATTAAGTGTGTTTTTGCCATTTCGCTAAGTTGACTATGACTTGCATCAATAATATTTAGCGAGCTAAAGATGGCAGGTAAGGTGTAGCACATTAGCATCAGTGGAAAAATACGATAAAATTGCTTAAAAAGTGTAATAGAGGATGTGTGTGTATAAAATAAACCACATAGTAAAAAGACTAAAAAAAATCCTATTCCAAGATCTGATGATATCAATTAAATTCACCTAGTAAGAATAGCTGGTATACATTATTTTACAGTAGCTTACTAAAGGCTAGGAAACTCATGCTTAGTGCAGATAATTCTTCTCCTTCACGCTGAATTGACCAATAAGTTCGTTTATAATCCCATCCATCCACAGGTAATAAAATAAGGTCTTTTCTTGCTAATTCAGCGTCAATCGCTAATAGGGGTAATACACTCAAACCTATACCTGTTCCAATTGCCCTTTTAATAGAGCCAATGGTTGACATGCAGATTTCATCACGAACGTGGATATTTAAGCTTTTTAATAACTGAATTGCACGAATTCGAGAGAACGATGATTCATGGTCGAATATCCACAATTGTTCACTAAGCCAAGATTTTGTATTTAAACCATTTGCAGCAGGATGAGTTACGCCACTCACAATGCAAAGATTATCTTGTAACCAATGCTCACAAATGAGATTTTTACTCGCGGGTTTAGCACTGAAGAATCCCCTGATGATTTACAAATAAATCATCAAATTAGGGTGGAAGCGCATCTTGTTGCATGATCAAATGGTTTCGCTAAAAACTACACTTGGACAACAAGATGCGCGAAGCCAATATCCTACAACATTCTTTACACCAATACTGCCCAGAACTTCACCTAAAACGATTAAACAGCTTGATGCTGGCCTCTAAGGCACTGATTGAATGTAAGACACTGACCTTGACTGAGTTAGGTC
>NZ_JAKKRO010000136.1:0-2268 GCF_025654235.1 Shewanella sp. SM32
CGAGTAGCGTTCCGCCTGTTTTTCGAGGCCCGCTAATGGGCCAAGACAGGAAGCGCCCTCGGGGTTAGTCTCGATAAAGCTGCTCCAAGCCCCAGGGAGTTGTAACAGCCTAATCGTATGCCCCGTTGGTGCGGTATCAAAAATAATATGATCGAAATCTTGCAGTAGCGATGCATCGGTTAATAAACCGGTGAATTCATCGAAGGCGGCAATTTCAGTGGTACAGGCACCAGAGAGTTGTTCTTCAATACTGCGAACTACATCTGGCGGTAATAGGCCTTTGACGGGATCCACAATACGAGCGCGGTATTGCTCTGCAGCTGCTTGAGGATCAATTTCCAGTGCCGTTAGTCCCGCAACGCTGTCTATTGGCGTGAGTTTATTACCTATGGTTTGTCCGAAAACTTGACCTACATTGGATGCGGGATCGGTACTGACCAACAACACCCGCTTACCACTGTCAGCTAAGGTAATTGCTGTCGCGCAGGATAGCGATGTTTTACCAACACCGCCTTTACCGGTAAAGAAGAGGAATGCGGGCGGATTCTGAATAAATTTCATTAGATTATCCTTGGTGTTTCCAAACGTGAGTTGACTAACAGCAAGAGGTTTTGCCACTGCAACAAGGAGCGATATTTTTCGCAGGTTCTGCGATATCGATCTTCGCCCAACGGGCTAGTTCCTGCCGACTTGGATAACGGCCCGCTAATATCATCTCACCATTTAGGAGAATAAGCGGTAGGGATTCTGTACCAGATGTTTCTAAAAAGCGTCTGACAAGGGCATTTTCTGCAAAGGCCATGGGCTGTTGGGATAAATTAAAGCGATCTACTGTAATGTCTTGTTGTTTTAGCCATTGGCAATCGGCGGCAAAGGTGACGAGTGCTTGGTCAACTTCAGTGCCACACACGCCAGAGCTGCAACATAAAGCGGGATCGAATATTGAAAATTGAGTCATAACTTTTCCCCATAAAATTGATTTTGGTTTGAAAGTGGAGGCGATAAAAGGTGGTAACAGGCGCCTTAAAAATCACTTCATATAAACATATGAATTTTCATATATACTATACGCTTCAAAAAAGGGGAGTCAAACATACTGAGGATATTCGTCATTAAAATCTAAAAAATCTGAAATAGATCATCTTTATACGTGTAAATTTTTTTACTAAACTTCAGGATATTGTTCTTGATCACATTTTTTATATTTTTCAACTTAGTTTCACAATTGTAAATTTCAGTAAAGGATACTTGTGTATTAATTGATCTAAATCGCAGTTACATACCCTAAAAGATATATATTAAATTCCATACCCTTATCAGGAGTGTGGAAATGAAAAAAGAAATTCAAGTCAACTTGGGGCGGCGCCAGCTACTCAAGTCAACTGCGGCGGGCACGGTATTAACAGGTATTGGTGGGACCTTATCCTTTACCCCTATCGTTGATAGTATTGCTGCAGAATTACCTGCGCCTTTGCGTAGAACCGGCACTGGAGAGTGGTTAGCGACGACCTGCCAAGGTTGTACCTCATGGTGCGCTAAGCAGATTTATGTGATGGATGGCCGAGCATTAAAAGTGAGGGGTAATCCAAACTCCGGCGTACACGGTATGTCCAGTTGCCCTCGCCAGCACTTAAGCTTACAGCAGGTTTACGATCCCGATAGATTGCGTACACCAATGATGCGAACTAATCCTAAAAAAGGCCGCGATCAAGATCCTAAATTTGTCCCTATTACTTGGGATAAAGCGCTGGATATGTTAGCGGATAAAATCATTGCTTTACGCGAAGCTAATGAGCCCCATAAATATGCGCTCCTTCGCGGTAGATATTCGCATATCACTGATTTACTCTATAAAAAGATGACCAATCTGATTGGTTCTCCCAATAATATTTCCCATAGTTCAGTGTGTGCTGAAGCCCATAAAATGGGACCGTATTATCTAGATGGTAACTGGGGATATAACCAGTACGATATCAAAAATGCTAAATTTATTTTGTCATTTGGCGCCGATCCCATTGCGAGTAACCGTCAAGTCTCGTTTTATTCGCAGACATGGGGTGATTCCCTCGATCAGGCTACAGTCGTCGTAGTCGACCCAAGGCTTTCTGCTTCGGCGGCCAAAGCCCATAAATGGATCCCGATTGAACCTGGTCAAGACAGTGTGCTGGCCCTAGCCATTGCCCATGTCGCCTTGGTTGAAGGTGTATGGCATAAGCCTTTTGTTGGTGATTTTATTGAGGGTAAAAACCTGTTTAAAGCGGGTAAAAC
>NZ_JAKKRO010000137.1:0-2044 GCF_025654235.1 Shewanella sp. SM32
AATTTCGACCTAACTCAGTCAAGGTCAGTGTCTTACATTCAATCAGTGCCTTAGAGGCCAGCATCAAGCTGTTTAATCGTTTTAGGTGAAGTTCTGGGCAGTATTGGTGTAAAGAATGTTGTAGGATATTGGCTTCGCGCATCTTGTTGTCCAAGTGTAGTTTTTAGCGAAACCATTTGATCATGCAACAAGATGCGCTTCCACCCTAATTTGATGATTTATTTGTAAATCATCAGGGGATTCTTCAGACCAAAGCATCCACCAAAAAAGCTCGCGCCTAATAATAAAAGCACAATATGACTGGGCCAATTAGGATAACCTGCAGAGCCTAATCCATTGTCCGTCATAACTGAAACTGTTTGAAAAAATCCATGTACCAATGAATCTTTAATATCAAAAGTTTGAGTACGATTCAGCTCTAAACAAGCGATCCCAACAACGATAGATAATATGAGAATAAAAAATCGAACCTCCGCATTATACCAAATAGGCTTGAAGCTTCGCCGAACTAACACTATGTAGTATAAGGCGAAATTGATTGCTGCAAGTATTGAAAACACACCACCCACAAGCTCAATTGCAGCACTGTTATAATATCCTAAGCTGTCACTATGTGTGGAAAATCCACCCAATGAAACGGTAGATAGACTATGACATATGGCATTAAACCAATTCATTCCTGCAAGTTTATAAGCAACTGCACAACCTAAGGCAAGTACGCTATAAAGCCCCCATAAATTTCGAGCCGTATCCGCAAGGCGGGGCGTCATCTTTTCCTCTTTCATGGGACCTGGCATCTCAGACTGATATAATTTTGCGCCACCAATACCAAGAAATGGCATAATTGCAACGGCCAAAACAATTATCCCTAACCCACCGAGGAAATTAAGCTGTGCTCGATAAAATAAAATCGATTTGGGTAGTTCATCAATATCTGAAAAAATCGAGGCTCCAGTCGTCGTAATGCCAGACACACCTTCAAACATGGCATCGGTTAAACTCAAGTCCAATCGTCTATCAAGAAGAAAAGGTAATGCACTCATTAAGGAAAATATCAGCCAAAATAAACAAGCGACCATGAAGCCATCACGTTTTTGCAGATTTTTATTTTCCTCACTTGTCATCTTCCAACCGACCACACCAATAAAAAGGGAAAGGAGGAATGTGATTAAAAATGGAGTGATATATCCATCTTTATAAAATAATGCAACAGCGATAGGCATCAACATGGTGAAGCTATATATGACAATCAAAAAGCTACATAGATGAATTATGGTATGAAATCGAGAGCTAGATTTCTGTATTCCACTGACTGCAATCATTCCAACTCACCTTTAGATATTTATCGTGAAAGACTTAATGAATAATTTATTAGGTATCATAAAATACGAGCGCTCATGTCCTATTCTAAAATTATATGCAATCGATAACAGAGTTAGGTTAGGAAATAGATCTTCCCCTAACACTCTTTGTTGTCGTCTAAGGTGGACTGCAAGTTGACTTATCGTCACGACAATGGCTATGACAATAAAAGCGATTAGATTGATAAGAACAGCCACATCTATCATTGGGAAGAAATAATAAGGAGCGTTAAATAAAAAATAAACACGAATAGCTTCAAAAAATGCAGCCATATACGCATATTGAAAACAACATTGAAGTGTAATCATAACGACAACGAGTTGGAGTACAATAAGAATGCTTTAGATGACACCCTCCAAGATGGTAGATATAAGCAAATAGCGAGTAGGCACTCAGAAATAAAGCTCAACCTAACAGAGAGTTTAAAAACACTTAGTTCTGAAGAATCCCCTGATGATTTACAAATAAATCATCAAATTAGGGTGGAAGCGCATCTTGTTGCATGATCAAATGGTTTCGCTAAAAACTACACTTGGACAACAAGATGCGCGAAGCCAATATCCTACAACATTCTTTACACCAATACTGCCCAGAACTTCACCTAAAACGATTAAACAGCTTGATGCTGGCCTCTAAGGCACTGATTGAATGTAAGACACTGACCTTGACTGAGTTAGGTCGA
>NZ_JAKKRO010000138.1:0-2025 GCF_025654235.1 Shewanella sp. SM32
TAAACTGCTCGCTGCAGACTGTTGAGCCGCTGTTGCCGTGTTCTCAGCATTGGCTGCAATCTCATTAGTCGCACTCGCCATTTCAGTTACCGCAGTCGCGACCATAGCGACTTCTTGCTGCTGACGTTGTAACTCCGCAACTGAAGTTTGCGTGGTGGCAAGACTACGTTCAGCATCGGCATCTAACTCATTCGCTAATTGGCGAATATGGCTGATCAGCTGATGTTGACTGCCCACAAAGCGGTTAAAGCTGTCGGCAAGCACGCCCACTTCATCTTGAGTGTCGACTGAAATACGCTGAGTTAAATCACCATTGCCATCGGCAATACGCGCCAGTGCCTGCGATACTCGGCTCAATGGACCCAGCAAGACACTTACTAGCCAAGAAATGGCTAATACACTTAAGATCAACACGAGTGCAGAAAGCCCAAACTGAGTGAGTAACAAGCTCGACAGTGGCGACTCTAGCGTTTCCTTATCAAGCACTAACACTAATTCCCAATCTGTATTAGGGATATCAACGCTCCAGACTAATTTTTCACGTCCTTCATTTTCAAAATACATAGGCAACAGAGTGCCCGCTGCACGGCTTTGTTCTGGTAAGTTGCGATTAAGCTCGTTATCGATTTCAGCTATAGGTTTCATCGTCTTAGCTTGATCTTTATAAGCGATCACTGTGCCGTCTTTGTGCATCATGATGGCATAACCGTTTGCCGGTAACTTCATGCGGTTGACCTCTTCGATAAGATTACTAATCGATAGATCTCCAGCAATAACTCCGCCTGCAACAGGCTCGGCCAAAGTAACAACTAAAATACGGAGAGGAATGTCGAGATATGGCTGGGTTATTATATTTCCTCCAGCTTGCATTGCCTCTTGATACCATGACCTTGTACGAGGATCATAATTTGAATAGTCAGTTGCTGGCTCTGAGTCTCTCATATTACCGTTTGACTCACCAAAATATGTCGATTCAAACCCTCCCGATTGCTTAGCCTGTTTCATTGCTTGCACAATGTCATGACTCAACTGCCCACCGATTCCTTTAACAATTTGCTGACGGCTTACGAGCCACTCACTGATAAGTAGCGCTTGCTGCTCACCAAGTCGTTGAGCCTGCTCTAAATTCACATCTAGTAAGACTTTCTTCTGACTTGAATAACTCTGCCAAGATAATAATAATATGACAGATGAAAGAGCAAGAATAACGGAAAAAAGAATTTTCTGCCTTAATGAAAATGATTTCATAATATATTTTTCACAAATAAAGACCTGATAACCATACCGACTAAATATAACAACAGCTATTTTTAGCAGCAGTGAGCTTACTTAGAAACGTAAAAATGAATTATTTCACGTTGACCATGAAAGATAAATAAATTAAAAATAAAATTTAATCTTAACAAACAAACTAAATTAGCCAAATTTAAATAAGCACAAAACATTAAACAGGCTTAGCAATGCATATTAATGCAAACAACTAAGAATTAAATGCAACTAAAAACTTCAAGTTAAAACAGTTATTAAGTGATTTTAAGATATTATAAAAAATAAACAGAATGGTACCTTTAAATAAAGGTATAATTAACTCATTATTGTATCATCACAAACAATCTTAAAAAGTAATACCTTCGCGCCGCCTAAGGCGCGGAGGAAAACTATTAGCTATTGTAAACCTACGTTTGAAATTTACTTAAATATCTATTATTCAAAAAATCGAGTTAAGGAAACTAAAGAATAAATGTCGCGACTTGCGCATTCAGGTCATTAGCSCGRGCTTTTAAGCCCCTCGCCTGTGCCAAATCTGCCATGGCCGATGCGGTAATCTCATCGGTCACATCTTTAATCGCAACCGTATTCTGGGTTATTTCACCCGTCACTTGAGTCTGTTCTTCCGCTGCGGTAGCAATTTGGCCTGCCATATCTGAAATCACGTTGACCGCTTGCGTAATCTCTTCAAGGGCTTTCGCCGCCGCATTGGCATCCTCTACGCTATGACCCGCTAATGCTTGGCTGCTTTCCATC
>NZ_JAKKRO010000139.1:0-1817 GCF_025654235.1 Shewanella sp. SM32
AGTAGTCGCCGCGGGAATTGTTGGGATAACGCACCAATGGAGCGTTTCTTTAGAAGTTTGAAATCTGAGTGGATACCCGCTAGTGGTTATGGGAATTTTACAGAAGCAGATAAAGAGATCACAAATTACATCACTGGATACTACAGTGAGACCAGACCCCATCAATATAATGGTGGGTTAACGCCAAATGAGTCAGAACGTTTATATTGGAATGACTCTAAAACCGTGGCCAATTTTACTTGACCACTACAAGTATCACCGCCAGCACTTATGCCCACTTAGATGTGGAGAATGTCAGGGCAGAGCTTGGGATCACCACGGCTCATTTACTGGGGACATTTGTGCAAGAGTCGAAGGTGGATAGGTTGATGAAAGAGATAGAAAAACTCTCTCAGAAAGAGGTGAGAGAGTTGTATGATAAAGTATCAAAGCTTTTATAGAGTAAAATCTGAGTAGCAACGGACAAGCCTAATTATTTACTGGTTAGCATTAACCTATTTATATAATAATTTGATAGAAAATGTGGTGGATTTACTTTTGGTGACAATATGAATGATCAACTAGATGCTTTATGTCCTATATTTTTTGAGTCAGATGATGGAACGGATTTTTATCAACTAGGTACTGGGGTTTTCCTATATTTTAGAGGGTTATACTTTATTTTGACAGCAGGCCATGTGATTGATGAGATCAATCGTGGCGCTCTTTTAGTACCAGTTAAAGGAAATGAAATACAACAAATTGATGGGAGTTACTCTTACTTTAAGGCTGAACAATGCCGAAGTAGTGATATGATGGATGTTGGTTACTTCAAATTAGAGTTTGATTTTGCTGAACAACTAAAGTCATTATTTACACCGATTGAAGAACATGAAATTCACTATGCTTCAGAGTACTCTAGTTTAGCCCTGTTCAGTGTTTCTGGTTATCCTCACAGGAAGTCTAAAATCAAAGGCGGAATGGCGGTAACCGAAATGTTCTCCTACGGCAGTTATCATGCCAAAGCTGATGATTATAAAACTTTGGGTTGTACTGAAAAGTACCATGTTGTGTGTAAGTTTGATCGAAAAAAATCGATTAACCCTTTTTCAAAAGAAAAACAAATTTCTCCATTACCACATGGCATAAGCGGTGGTGGAATATTTATTTGGCCTGAATCATTAGGAGAGCTTCCACCAAAAAATAGAAAGCTAACAGCTATAGGTCATACATATAAAGAAAAAGGTGGTTATTTTATAGGGACAAATATTAGGGTTCTGCTTCAATCTATCCTTCAAAATAATCCTGAGTTAGCTTTACCTCGCACTTCAACTTGATAGCAGGATTGACCTAGGTTGTGTCATAGCTTAATTACTTGGTACTTATATACAGCAATTGGTGGTTGGAGCTATTTCAGATCTCTGATGAGAGGACAGAGGCTGTTTTGTAACGGACAAATATATAACAAATCTCATAGTTGTTTTGTTGGCTGATATGAATTACCACGTTGTGTTTTATGACCTTTCTCTGAAATCATGTATAGATGTTTTTTGGCTCTAGACGCTATAACGTAAAGTAACCTACGTGCTACATAGTTCTGAAGAATCCCCTGATGATTTACAAATAAATCATCAAATTAGGGTGGAAGCGCATCTTGTTGCATGATCAAATGGTTTCGCTAAAAACTACACTTGGACAACAAGATGCGCGAAGCCAATATCCTACAACATTCTTTACACCAATACTGCCCAGAACTTCACCTAAAACGATTAAACAGCTTGATGCTGGCCTCTAAGGCACTGATTGAATGTAAGACACTGACCTTGACTGAGTTAGGT
>NZ_JAKKRO010000140.1:0-2107 GCF_025654235.1 Shewanella sp. SM32
CGTAGCAGTACATCGGTCAGATAATCGTTTACATTGATATCATGCAATCGACAAGTGACTATCAGGCTTTGGATAACGCCAACATGCTCAGCACCGATTTCTGTCCAACAGAACAACCAATTTTTTCTCCCCATGGGTATGGGCCTGAGCGCCCGCTCCAGATGGTTTGTATCCAGCGGCACATCGGGGTCTTCTAAGAAGACACGCAGTGCCATTTCTTTGCTTTGTACATAGCCAATCGCTTTGTAGAGGGGGTCTTTTGGCAGCAGCGTCAGGTTATGCAGGGTGTCATCACACCACGTAAAGAAGCGGTCAACCACCGGTTTRCTGTGCGCAAGCCGGTATTGGCGTTTTTTGTCATCCGTGAGCTTTTGGTTTCGGATAGTCTCTTCTATCTCATACAGCTTGGCGATTAGGCTTATCGCTTCTTTGGCCGGTTGTGGCCAGCTGTTTTCGGCTGCAATAAATTGCCGGCGACTGTGCACCCAGCACTGGGCATGGGTTAAGCCCYCATTCGCTTTTATATAACTGGCATAGGCGCTGTAGCCATCGCTTAATAAAGTCCCTTTAAAGCGATGTTTTAATATCTCTTCTATATGTTGCCGCCCGCGGCTGGTGGAGAAGGTAAAAACAATTTCATCCTTATCACCATACACCGGCCAGAAGTAACTTTGCTTCATTTTGCCCGGGCCTGCTTTGCCTGCTTTAATCGGCGTCTCGTCCATTGCCAGCACCTGGCTTTGTAAGATGCTGGTCAGCATCGCATCCACAATCGGATAGAGTAAATCAATACCGCGTGCCACGATGGTGCCCAGTGTGCTGCGGCTTAAAGTAATGCCCGCTGCGGCTAAGCGCTGGTGTTGGCGATACAGCGGCAAGTGGTATTGGAATTTATCCACCAACATGCCGACGATAAAGCTCACATCCGCCACGCTTTTATCCAGCACATTGAACGGCGCTGCGCTTGGCAGGATAGTGTCGCTGTCTTTGTGTTTGATGATTTGCCGGTCATAGCGCAGCACGTCGAAGCTCGCTGGGCGCTGTGCTAAGCGGAAGGTGCTTTTTACGCCAATCACTTCATACTGGTCGGCATCTTCCCCTTTTAACTCGTCTGGTATCAGCGTAATCACTTTCACCGGTACGTTATCGTTAAATCGCAAACCACTGTCATTAACGCAATCATCCGGGCGCTGTTTGCCTTTTCTGCGGGTGTAGGTGGTATATTCGGTTTCACCTTCGGGTTGGGCCAGTGCTGGCACCATATCGCCCAGTAAGCTTAACTGCATACCCAATTCCAAGGCGCGCTTTTCTGACTTCTGACCAAACAACTGCTTCTCAAACCAGGCTAAGCGTTGCTGAATGCCTGCGAAGGTTTCGCGCAATGACGCATGCTCAGTTTCCAGCTTGCCGTACTTTTCTGACCAGGCCTGATTCTCTGCAGAAGCCTGTTGCAACAAACTCTGCAGGCGCGCGATTTCACTGGTCAAATTAACCCGTGTCTCGGCGTCCGCTGCCACGTTGGATGAGGATGAAGGCTTGATTTTCATAGCGTCAATTATACAGACTTATCAAGCGATTGACTGCCCATAGCGCTTCGCTTGTTTCTGGCGAAGTACGGTAATTCCGTCAACGATCATTTGCAGGGTGCAACCGGTGAGTGATTGGATCCCACTCGGATGCGGTTTCACCGGAAACTGGCCTTGCTCGAGGCGCTTAGCCCAGACACAATAGCCTGAGCTTTCGAAGTACAACACCTTCATCTGGGTTTTGCGGGCATTGATAAACACAAAGTACTGGTGCCAGCGGGTGTTACCGTGATGTGCAAGCGCGGATAAATCGATAAACGGTGTATCCTGGTGCACATTAGCTTGCTCAGTTTGTGGTGATAGACGTTGCCGCCATTTATAAAATGACATGGTGCTCAGTTGATGGGTTTGGCAAAACTCAGTGATGCTCAGCTCTGATGTGTGCCATAAGTCGATTAATTGCTGCCATTGTGCAGCGTTGCGGTAAGCTCGCTTTGCCATATCACTCTCCTGTAATGATGAGTGCACAGCTTATCGCGCGATCTTAAGTGGGAATAGGACGTCCTAAAATGGACGCTTAC
>NZ_JAKKRO010000015.1:0-91105 GCF_025654235.1 Shewanella sp. SM32
GTTAATAATTAACCAACCAGCAAGTTGCTAAGACACTTGAATTGATGATGAGACAGTCAGACTGATCTACTAAAAACCTTAGCTCGCCATAGGCTCATAATGAAGCCGCAAGGATGATAAGGACAGTAGAAGCAGATATCCATCAGGGCCAGAGGCATACCTCAATAACAGGCCGAATATATGGGTGCAATGAACTCTTCTCAAAATTGATATCGAATGTCTTGCAAACCGGATGGGTCCATATATGGCATATACAGCCCATCCATGTTGAATCAATAGAGCTGATAAGCAGATTTACATCTAACAATCAATATATTAGATGTTTATAACAAATAATTATTGCAGAAGTACTCATAAAATCAGCGGGTAAACGAATTAACTAACCGAGGTTAATAATTCCAATTTCAGCCTATACATTTCATCAACTGACACCACTTTCACGCTGCTTATTTCAATAGAACCTTCTTTCGCCCATAAAAATGGATAAAAACTCAGGCATTTATCTGTAGCTATCTGTGAATAGGTTTTTTGAAAGCGCTCTTTACCTAAACTCGCATAAAACTCATTGATTCTCTTTGTAGCTGACCATTGAAAAAAATCTGCGAACCCGATTTCTAACCCTTCCCAATGAATTGAGTCTGGCGACCAATAGTATATATTCCCAACATCTGCGCCTAAACCGCCGCCGTTGATAGCAAAAAATCCACCAACTACGTCATTCGCCACTAAAAGATAATGTGCACTTCTATTCCAATCAGTAAGGTTTCTAGACAATCTTTCATGTCCAGAGCCGAAAAAACGAATCCATCCATTGTCGATCAAAATCCCACCGGTTTCGTAGGCAATTGCCCCTAATACCGAACGAGTCGATACCTGAAGTGATTCAAGTACTTCAACCCGATCCTTTGAAGGCGGCAGTATCTCTACACAATGCTCAGCACCAGCAACCATTTCATTGACTACTTTTATGCCAGAGTCTTCGATATCAATCAGTTCATATATACTTTTCAATCTCTTATCCTTGTATCACTAATATCCAGTAAAACGACTCATCATTCATAACTGTACCTTGGGAATCTCGAAAATAACTAAGCCAATATAGCGTTTAAAAATGCTAGTTAGCACTCATGGAACCAAGCAAAAATCTTACTCATGGGCATTCACGGTTCGGCCTGCAGCCCATTGTCGTAGCGCATTGATTTTATCGCTCATGACCACAGATAAAGGCCGTGTCTTACTAAGTTCTTCAAGTAATAACACTTGGTCGACACTGCACTCGACACTTCTTGCGGTATACATGGCAGCAATAACCGCTTGTTCGATTTCGGCGCCGGAAAATCCTTTGCTGCGAGCCGATAATTGGGCGAGATCTAAGCTCGCCACATCGATTCCACGGCGCTTACAGTGGATTAAGAAGATGGCTTTGCGTATAGCTTCGTCGGGTAAATCGACAAAAAAGATTTCATCCATCCTGCCCTTTCGCATCAACTCTGGCGGCAGAACTTGAATATCATTAGCGGTAGCCACCACAAACACTTCAGATTTACGCTCCGCTATCCAAGTGAGTAAGGTGCCGAGGATCCGCGTCGATGTTCCCTCATCACTGCTACTCCCGCTTAAGCCTTTTTCAATTTCATCTATCCAAAGCACACAGGGCGACATCATGTCAGCCAGATCCAGTGCATTACGCAGGTTCTTCTCAGTTTCACCTATGTATTTGTTATATAAGGCTGCCATATCGAGTCTGAGCAAAGGTCGTTGCCAGACGCCCGCAACTGCCTTAGCCGCGAGGCTCTTACCACTGCCCTGAACGCCCAGCAGCAAAATCCCCTTGGGCGCATCGAGCGCCTTGGTGTGTTGAACAGAAATCGGCTTATCGCCTTGGTCAAGGGTGCTGACAGCCGCTATGGGCGCGCTGCTTGAGCCATTTTTTAAGATTATGCAGGCCAGCGACCTGCGAGAAATCACTGGTGTCGTATTCAAATTGCAACACGCCATTTAAGTCGAGTAACTGAAACTTAGCTTTATTGATAGCATCAATATCTGACAAGGTAACAGCACCATCATCGACTATGGCTTTACGCACCAGACGGCGGGCATCGTCTAAGGTCACGCCCCGCAGATTCTCCGCTAATTTGACCACTGCGATATCATCGACCAGTAACGGCGTGCCTTGTTGACGAATTTTATCGACCTCAAGGTAGATCAGGTTTTGCAATTGCACTGTGCTTGGTAAGGTTAATTGAAAATAGGCGCAATAACGTTTGATTTCGGGCGGGATATCAAAGGCATGGCTCACCAGCACTAATGTGTGTTGCAGCGTCTCGTACTCGAGGGCGATTTCTTTGAGTAAACGGACATTCTTTGGCGCATCGATCACAAAGGGATGAAAGTCGCACAGTACATAAATCCCCTGCTGCGAGGTTGATTTAATTTGCCCAAGCAAATCTGTGGGTTCACTATTAAACTTTTGCGCCGCCATAGGTTTATCGACCCGTGCTAAACCTTGGGTAATGCTCCAAGTAAACACAGGTTGATAAAGCACACTGGCGACCCGTTTAAGTAACTCGACCACGCGATATTCTTCATAGGTTTCAATCACTACGATTGGCGTATTGGAGCGCAGCACTGAGGTTAAATCGTGAATATCTTGCATGCTTTCAAATTCCTTTTTATTCACCCAAAAATGTGTCACAAAAAAGTCCAGCGAACTGGACTTGATACAACAGACAAAAGTTAACCGATTAAGGGTTAATGTCCATCAAAAAACAAGTAATTCAGCCAACCTTGCATCCTCAGCAATACTTTACGCATCACAGCGACATGATGGAAATGTTCAGTATAAATTGCAACCTGCCCAGAAACACCCGCAGGAAATTGCGTACGGATAGCATCATCTTCGATATCAATCAGCACAATAACGCGACCATTTTGAAATAAACGAGCCGATGACTGCAGCGCGCCGCCCATTTGAACTTCACCTTCAGCCATAGCGGGTAATATTTTCGCCACTTTTCCCTTAAAGATTTGTCCTGGAGCGGCATCCAATATCACTTCAGCTTCATCACCTTCCTGCAAACGCATTAACGAGTTTTGCCAGAATGCCCCCGCAAAGTAGCGCTGCTCGTCGGGAATAAAGCTCATTACGGGACGTAATGGTAAAGGCACTGCCATCGCTCCCGCACGAAGTGCCATTTGCGTCACCACACCATCTGCAGGTGCCCGCACGACGGTCTGTTCTAAATCGTAGAGTGCACTGGCTACATCAGCTTGCAAGCCAGCTACTTTGGTATTAACACCATCAATATTAGATTCATAGGCCAGCCGGACACGCAGTTCTTCAGCATTCGCGACAGTCAGTTGTGCCTCTGAGGCTAAGTACAATTGACGCCTATTATCGAGTTCCAGTTCAGTAAAAGGCGAATTCGCGCCCCCTTTCTTGCGGCCTAACTCATAACGCTCGAAGGCAGATTTATTACGGTCTTTATCGGCCCTAGCGCGCTCTACATTAGCCTTAGCAGACTCCCACGCCGCGGCGAGTTGTGGCACTTGGAGCTCTGCTTCCATCAAAGCTGCGCGTTTACGTTTAACAACGGCCTCGAAGGGAATAGGATCGAGACGAAATAACACATCCCCTTGTTTAACTGGCACATTAGGCAGCACTTCCACCGAAGTCACTAAGCCTTTTACTGCGGGGGTGATAGGGATAGTGACAAAATATTCACGGGCAAAACGAGAATAAGGATGGTTGTAATTCATCACGAGCAATAAGGTACCAATAATGAACACTCCACCCAGCACTGCGGTGGGAACAGTCCATTTATTCATCGGAATTTTAAAGACTTTAAAGATAGCAATACACACGGCCGCATAGGTGAGTATGAGTAATAAATCCATGTTATACCTCAACTTTGTCTGTTTTTATCGCATCCACAGCAGGCGCTATATTCATGGGAGTTATTTGCTCTAACTGTTCAAGCCGAGTCTGAAGCCCTCTGACCGTCTCGCGCAATGAATTCACATCCTCCTCTAAAACTAATTCTCGCTTCATTACAGTATTGAACCCCCAACCGCGATCTTCACGGTATAAAGTCGCCCAGATCCATAAAAATGGCCAAATAGCATGTAGGGTGAATAGACTCACCCACCCGGCAATATGCAATGCATCTTGCTGGGGATGATTACGTTTTTTGGCTATTTCATAGGGGATATCATGAATGGCAATGACGCCATAAAACATAATAATGATGACAAAAAACAAAATACCTAACGCAAAGTAATCTAAGAACATCAGCATCTCCTTGTATTAATAATATGTATTCCATCCCAAAGATTAGTGGATGGTCACAAAACATGCCATCAACAGAACATTAACATTTGAGTTTCATCTCAACCTTATCCCCAATATTAGCCAAAGATATGCGGTTTCGTTTTTGCCCCAGTGATCCGGGACACACTTGTCGATTTACTCCATGACCCTAAAGCCTGTTCAGGCTAAACTAGCCACATCATTGCGGCATAGAACGCAAGCATAAAACTCATCATCCCTACAATCTCAAAGGTACCCACACATGATAGGCACTCCCTACACTGAGGGCGCACGACGCGCCATGTTGCTCGGCTGCGGTGAACTTGGCAAAGAAGTGGCCATTGAACTGCAACGCTTAGGCGTTGAAGTGATTGGCGTTGACCGTTACGCCAACGCCCCCGCCATGCAAGTCGCGCATCGCTCCCATGTGATCAATATGCTCGATGCCAACGCCCTGCGTGCGGTTATCGAGTTAGAAAAACCGCACTTAGTCATCCCAGAGATTGAAGCCATCGCCACCCAAACCTTAGTGGACATGGAAGCAGAAGGGGTGAATATTATCCCAACGGCTCGGGCAACGAAGCTCACTATGGACAGGGAAGGTATTCGTCGTCTCGCCGCTGAAACCTTAGGTTTACCGACTTCTCCGTATTTTTTCTGTGATACCGAAACCGAATTTAATCAAGCGATTAGTGAAATTGGCGTGCCCTGTGTGGTGAAGCCAGTCATGAGCTCCTCGGGCAAAGGCCAAAGCGTTATTCGCGATATCGCCATCAGCCATAAAGCGTGGCAATACGCCCAAGAAGGCGGACGCGCCGGCAGCGGTCGCGTGATAGTCGAAGGCTTTATTCCCTTCGATTATGAAATCACCCTGTTAACCATCAGCGCAGTCAACGGCATTCATTTTTGTGCTCCCATTGGCCACAGGCAAGAAGATGGCGATTATCGCGAGTCATGGCAGCCACAAGTCATGTCCGATGAAGTGTTAGCAAAATCCCAAGCGATTGCGAGCAAAGTCGTCGAAGCCCTTGGCGGTTATGGACTATTTGGCGTAGAACTGTTTGTTAAAGGCAATGAAGTGTATTTCTCTGAAGTCTCGCCAAGACCACATGACACAGGCTTAGTCACACTCATCAGCCAAGATTTATCGGAATTTGCCCTGCATGTTAGAGCGATTCTCGGCCTACCTATTCCCAATATCCATCAGCATGGTCCAAGTGCCTCAGCGGTAATTTTGGCCGAAGGCACCTCAAGCAATATCCGCTACCAAGGGATTGGTGCGGCATTAGAAGCGGTCAACACTCAGCTTAGATTATTCGCCAAACCCGATATTGATGGTCGCCGCCGTTTAGGTGTCGCGCTTGCCCGTGATATCGATATCGACAGCGCAATCAGCAAAGCACTCGATAGCGCCAGTAAAGTGAAAGTCATCTTTTAAGCGGGTTTAACCGTTTAAAATTGGCTTTAAGTACAAGCGACACATCAAAGGGAAATGCGCTTTAATGCCATTTCCCTTTTTCAACACAGAGCCGTATCTAAAATCCGTACCAATAAAAAGTGACAGCCCAAAATCGACAGTCCCAAATCGACAGTCCCAAATCGACAGAGTAAACTAACGCCCTTTCTTGCTTGCCCTCATCCTAAGTAGTGGCTTAACCCAGATAATTAACCCAGATAATTAACTCCGATAATTAACCCAGATAAGTAAAACCAACAGTAGATCCCAATATGCATCTTCAGCCTTCTTGCTTTACCTCTTTCACACAAGCCATTGATGCCTATGCCCTGCCGCAACGTTTTACCTTTCCTTTCTATTACGAACCGCATCCATTATGCGTGATCGCCGCCAACGAATTACAACGCCACCTTGAGACTCAAAACGATTGGCAACATAACTTTGGCCTCACAGGGGAGTTAACCGGTGCCATTGGTAAAATGTTTGGTGTACTTTTAGTGCAAGATCCGCAGGGAGATGTGGGCTATTTGTCGGCATTTTCGGGCAAGTTAGCTGAGCAGAACCATTGGCCACGCTTCGTTCCACCTGTGTTTGATATGCTGGCTAAGGACAATTTTTTCCACGCCGAAAATCTGCAAATCAACCAAATTAACGAGCAGCTACTTGCAGTAGAAAATCACCCCGATATTCCTCGGCTATCGAACGAACTCAACGCTGAGCAAGCTCAAGCACAAGCCAAGCTTGCCGCCCACAGGCAAGTGATGATCGACGGCCGTCAATCCCGCAAGACGCAGCGCAATCAACTCGCAGTGCAATGGGCTGCCAATCCGACTGATGAGACTTTAGGTGAAAATACTGCAATCGAAGCTAAACTCAGCCAAGAAAGCATTAACGAAAAGAATCAGTTAAGAGATATTAAACGCTATTGGGATGAACGTATCCATGCCATCAGCCAAGCGTTAACTCTGCTCACTGATAAGCGTGACGCGTTAAGACTACAGCGTAAACAGCTCTCGGCGGCGCTGCAGCAAAAGCTGTTTGAGCAGTATCGTTTTTTGAATATTCGCGGCGCAGAAAAAAGCCTTAACGGCATATTTAACGGGACGGTTGAGTTAACACCGCCCGCAGGCTCAGGGGAATGTGCCGCCCCGAAGTTGCTACATTACGCCTTTAAACACGGTCTTAAACCATTGGCGATTGCCGAATTTTGGTGGGGGGCGCCGCCAAAATCAGAAATTCGCCAACATAAGCAGTTTTATCCTGCCTGTCTGCGTAAATGCCAACCTATCTTGGGACATATGCTCGAAGGGCTTGTTGTCGATGATAATCCGCTGCTGACGAACCCCGCCGAAGGCAAAACCTTAAGCATCCTCTACCAAGACGAGGCGATGGCGATTGTGAACAAACCCGCCGAGTTTTTATCAGTGCCCGGCAAAGAGATTGAAGACTCAGTGTATTCGCGCATACGGCAAACATTTCCCAATGCCACTGGACCACTTATCGTCCACAGGCTCGATATGTCGACCTCGGGATTAATGGTGATCGCATTGACAAAAGACGCCCATAAACAACTGCAAAAACAGTTTATCCAGCGCACAGTGACTAAACGTTATATGGCACTTTTAGCAGGGATCCCTACAGCAATGGCAGATAAGCAGGCAGCCGGACAAATCTCTTTACCCCTACGTGGCGATTTAGACGATAGACCGAGGCAACTCGTTTGCCATGAGTTTGGCAAAGCGGCCCAAACCTATTGGGAATTGAGCCATATCGATGAAATGGCACGTACAGCCCGCGTATATCTATCCCCAAAAACGGGCCGAACCCATCAACTCAGAGTTCACTGCGCCCACTCAGAAGGGCTAAATACGCCCATTGTAGGTGACGATCTGTACGGCACTCGCGCCAATCGCCTCCATCTGCATGCAGATTTATTGATGCTTCAACATCCCGTCACCCGTGAACAGATGCGCTTTCAAGTCGATCCTGATTTTTGAGATCTGAGTTCTGATATTGATTAGCAAGGCACCAAAAGGAAAACCAAGCTTAGTGAGCATTATCAGAAGTTTGACCGCGATGTATAAGTGGCATTTTTCAGGCATAGTAATGTCTCACTCAAAACGGAATCGACAGCGGTAGTATGGGCATAGGCAATCTGGTTAAAAACATAAGCCAAAATCAATGGTTCTTATTTGCTTTGTTGAGCGCCGCCGTATTTATGAGCGCCTGTCAGCCAGCATCGAACGCTAATGAAACCACGGCTAGCCCAAATACCAGTGTCGCAGTAAAAGCCGCTACAGAAGCAACAACGCTTCGAGCGCCACTCGCGCAGGAAGTCTATATCTGGCAGCGCCAATGGCGCCCCGCCAATCAAACGGCATTAGTGCAAAGCCAAGGTGCATTCCAAGGATTACGTATTTTAGCGCTGCAAGCACATCCCAAAACCAATGGCGCAGACATTTGGTTTGAAGTTGCGGTCAATCATGCTTGGTTGCAGGCAGATCCTAGGCCAAAAATTGCCGTGATTCGCTTAGATGGTCAGTTCGTGCATTTAAATGATGAACAAGTTATTAATAAAATCAAAAAAGTACTAGCAAATTGGCAGGCAAAAGGCACGCACATCACAGGTGTTGAAATCGACCACGACAGTGCCAACAGTAAACTGCCAGCCTATCGGGATTTTCTTAAAAAGCTTAAAGCGCAGTTACCCACAGAACTCAAACTCAGCATTACTGCACTGCCCGCTTGGCTCAGTAGCGCCGATTTTCCCGTGTTACTCACCAGTATTGATGAACTCGTGCTACAAATTCACAGCGTAAGCGATCCACGCCTCGGACTATTCGATGCGACTCAAGGTTGGCAGTGGGTGCAGCAACTCTCAAATATCAACACTGTGCCTTACCTTATTGCGCTCCCCGCCTATGGTTCGGCGGTCATCAGTACTGCTTCAGGTTATAAAGTTGAAAGTGAAACACCGCTGCGCGATCAACTCCAATCAGCCAATGTAGTACAGGAACTGATGGCCGATCCTCTAGTATTACAAGCCTTTGTGCAAAAACTACACACTCAAAAAGATGCCAAACTCAGAGGCATTATCTGGTTTCGGCTGCCGCTGGAAGGGGATAAAAGGGTTTGGCCACTCAACACCTTAATCGCCGTTGCACAGCAAGGTGAACTTGCCGCTAAGATTGAATTAGTGATCTCAAGCGATAACAAGGCCACAACCCAAACGATATTAGCCGCTGAAAATAAGCCAAAAAATCTGGAAATCCACAGGCCACAGCTATTTCAACTGAGCTTAATGAATCACGGTAATATTGCAGGTGAAATTCCTCCTATTTTGTCGCTAGCGGGACAAGCTTGCAGCGGGTATGATGCGCAAAATGGCTATAGCGTAATACAAAAAGATGGGCTGTTAACGTGGCAATGGCGAGCTGAGAATACAGCAGCGTTGACACCAACCAAAACAGTTTCACGCACTGCAATCATGCCTATGCCGCAATCAAACAGAGACATTCAAACACACATGCTCAACCCTGGCGGCCAAAAAGTGATAGGCTGGGCACGTTGTGAGTCATTATATTTACAGGGAATTTATGCGCCATAAGCCAAAACTATCGTTTACCATGGCAACACCCAATCGGGCTTTTATGCTTAAAAAGACCACGCTCATTTGTTTAAGCTTATTTTCCCCTATGCTATTGGCCTGCGGCCCCGATTTTCCTTTGCAACTCACTCATGATAGGCAGAGCAATCTCAGTTATTTACCGCAAACCTCTTTCAGCCAGCAGCTCACCGCCCTCGCAAAACCTTTGCCTTGGCAGTATCAAGATGCACCCGCTGCACAGGAATATCTGTGGGATGAAGTGCATAGCCGTTATCTTTCACAAACTCGCGCCTTTGAAAACAGCGAGTTAAGTGACGCCCATTTGGCCTTAGTAAACACCCTGCGGGATGCAACGGGCCCCATTGAAGCCGAGCAAATGGCCGCTAAGTTAGACAAAGATCTACCACAAGCACTAACTTGGTACACCTTAGGTGCCGTAGCGTTTGAAGCAAAAGATTATGAGAGGGCGAGTAACTATTTCAGCAAAATCATTAAATTACCACAAAGTGAACGCGCATCTCGTAGCCTGTGGGCACTCTATTCGCTGTCGCGTATTGAGCTTATCTTAAGCAAGACTTCGGCTGATCCTGAACATTTTAATCGTGCCAATGCTTACCTGACACAATTACAAACCGAAGTCGCACAAGGCGCCGCCGATCCCCTGCGTTTGAGTTTAGCGAGCTTAGGTGAACAAGCCTATATCCTGCTACACCAAGGCCAGCCGCTCCCGCAATTGGCCAATCAAGCTACAGGTGAAACTGAGTCAGAGCTGCAAATGACTCTCACCCCTGATGCACTGAATAAAGCTATTGAGCTCTATGCCACCCAATCGGTACAGGGCGATAGCGGCGGTTATGATTCCTTATTGATGTTAAGCCGCACTTTGATGGGTAAAGAGATTGCTGAACTTAAGCCGCTACTGCAACAGGCGAGCGTGCAGCAGTTATTGATTGCCTATTGGCAAAGCAGCACTAATGAATTCGCCTACAATGGCCAGCTTTCAGAAATGGGATTAAAGGTTGCTGAGCTCCTTAAAGTATTTCCAACCGATGGCTTACAGCTCAACCATGGCGATAAATTAGCGGCGATTTATTACCAGTTAGGGGATTATGCCAGTGCTGAGCGCCTATTAACGCTAGCGAAACCGAGCGGCCTCACTTGGTGGCTCAACGCAAAATTAATGCTACAAAAGGGCGATCAAGCAGAAGCTGCCAAGGCCTATGCTCAGGCAGCGCGTCACTTCCCAGAGCAACTCAATAAGATCTCGACCACAGTTGACGCTAAAGAAACTCAGCAACAAGCCATTAATGCCGATGAAGATACAGCCACTTACTGTCGTATTCGTGCAGAGCAAGGGGTGTTGTCACTAGAGCGTGGCGAATATGTCGATGCGCTCAGTCACTTACTCGCCAGCGGTGATGAGTACTGGCAAGACATCGCCTATGTGGCGGAGCGCGTGCTCACCACGGCTGAACTTAAGTTATTTGTCGACGAACATGTGCCATTTATCGCCTTTGAATACCCTAAAGACAGCGACTGGTACGATAATATTGAGCCAATTAACAACCGCTTGCGCTACTTGCTAGGTCGCAGGCTATTACGCGAAGGCGCGATAGCTGAAGCGCCAGTTTACTTCCCTAATCCTAAACTGAATGCCAGCGCCCTTGCCTACGGCACAGAGTTGAATGCAGCGAAAAAAACAAAAGGCATTGATAGCGCGAAAGCCTATTGGGCTGTTGCCGAACTTGCCCGCCACCAAGGCATGGAACTCTTAGGATTTGAATTAGCCCCGGATTACACTATTTACCAAGGTGTGTTCGATCTAAGTGATTGGAATGAGCCGAGCAAACTGGCTGAGAAAGAACAACTGCGGATCAGCGCCAGCCAAGCAATTCCCGATAAACGCTTCCATTATCGCTACACGGCAGCAGAACTAGCCAACAAGGCATCGGATCATGTACCCCACAACAGCCAAGCCTATGCAGCGCTACTCTGCCAAGCCACTGGTTGGGTCTTGTATCGAGATCAAGAGCTTGCCCTGCGTTACTACAAAAAATACGTCGCCAACGGCCCCTTTGTGCCTTGGGCCGAGAACTTTGGTTTGCAGTGTGAAGCGCCCGATTTTGACAGTGCAGTAAAACGAGCGCAGGCGAATGAAATGGCAGAATGGAACGCCCTGTACCACAAGCTGAAAAAGCCCGTCGTATTTGGCGTATTAGCCCTCACAGGCTTATTGGGTGTGTGGTGGATGCGTAGAAGAAAAACTCAATAATAAATTACCATTTACGTCTTTCTCTCTCAACGTCGACATGATGAAAAGAGAGAAAGACGCATACCGCTTTACTTGTTCACGCAGTTAATCACTTCACCCTTTAAATAACCGTTCAAATTCGCCACTGCGATATTGAGTAGACTTTGTCTTGCTTCCTTCGTCGCCCACGCATTATGGGGGCTGATGCTGATATTAGGCGCACGCAATAAGGGATTATCTGCAGTGGGCGGCTCAGTCGATAACACATCCACGCCGGCAAATAACTTGTCTTGAGCCAGCGCTGCTGCAAGCGCGGCTTCATCAATTAATCCACCGCGCGCTGTATTAATCAGCAGCGCATTAGGCTTCATCAAGGCGAGGGTTTGTTGATTGATAAATTGCTCAGTTTCTGGAGTAAGCGGACAATGGAGCGAAATAATATCTGATTCGCTAAGCACAGTATCACGTTGCGCCCACGTCACGCCTTGGGGTAAATCCTTGATAACTGAGCGAGTATTGACAAGAACTTTCATCCCGAATGCGAGGGCGAGTGTTCCCACCTGCTGACCGATATCGCCATAACCTATTAAGCCTAAAGTCTTGCCTTTTAAAGATTGCAACGGCATTAAAGTAAAACAAAAATCTTGGCAGTTCACCCACCGGCCGTCGACCACAGCTTGATGATGGGCGGCCACGGCTTGGGTGTGATGCAGAATATGGGCAAACACCATTTGCGCAACGGCATCAGGCGCATAAGCGGGCACATTAGTGACCACTATACCTTGCGCTTTAGCTGCCGCGATATCGACAACGTTCGTGCCCGTGGCCAATACGCCTATGTATTTGAGACTAGGAAGTTGTGCTAGCGTCTTTGCAGTCAACGGCGTTTTATTGGTGAGAATGACTTCAGCACCTTGGGCTCGCGCGACAATATCAGCGCCACTTGTGCGGGGAAAACACGCAAACTCGCCTAATTCATTTAAGGATTGCCAGCTGAGATCGCCAGGATTTAAGGTTTCACCATCAAGTACGACTATTTTCATGCCACTAAATCTCCTTTTAAGACGATGCGTTAGATCTAAAAACTGACTTTGAGCCCAAGGTTAGCCTGAGCCTGCCACATCACATCCGACGTAATGTGCCATAGGCATTCATCTTCATTGCAAAACAGCGAAGTGTCACTGTTGATAAAAGTCGCATAACCCCGAATATCCGCAAACAGGCCAAAGTGTGGCGTCACTTGATACTCTACCCCGCCACCAATTCCCATGGAGAAACGCGTTTCGCTCGACCAACCGCTAGGCAGCATACGGGTGATCCCCGCGCTGGCGGTGACATAGGGCTGGATATCGCCACGGGGAAAATATAAAGTGCCACCCAAGTGGATGTAATCTAAATCTAACGAGGTAAGAAAGTCTGGCGTAAACAAGCCGCCACTTTTCAGTTCAGAGGCTTGATGACTATATAAAAGATAAATATTACCGGGATCATTCGTACCAATACCCACCATCAAACCGTAATGACTCGACTCCTCGACCTTCACATCAGCCTTATCACCCGTTTGATCTGTGTTGACCTCATATTGATTCACATCAAATTGACCGCCCCCCAGACTATAACCGCCAAAAGGAGCGATAAACACCTCGGCCTGCGCGGACATAGCCACAGGTAACAAACTCGCCAACAGCAACAAACGGTAAGTGTTTTTCATAATGAATTCCTTATCTTTTACAAAAACCAATTTTATCAAGGCTAACGCATACCGCGCTCAGACTTGACTCTGTCATACGCTGCTTGAATATCCTGAGCCTTACGATTAGCGAGCTCCATCATTTCCGGTGGTAACCCTTTCGCCACTAACTTATCGGGATGATGTTCATTCATCAATTTACGGTAAGCCCGTTTAACTTCTTGGTCGCTAGCTTCGTTCGTAATGCCAAGTAAACTGTAGGCATCAGTAATCGATGTTTTATTGCCACTCGACGTTTGATGGAAACGAAACTCCGCCTGCCAGCGTTTAAGTAATTCATCTAACTGCGCTCGACCATAACCTAACTCTTGAGCAATCGTCATCAAGATAGCGTGCTCAGCAGGATCCAATTCACCATCAGACAGTGCCGTTTGGATCTGGATTTCGATGAACATCTGCACTAACTCTTTGCGTCCCATCGTAATAACACGGAAAGCTTGTAAGCTGCTGCGCAGATCAAAATCCGCCGATTTACCCTCACGAAATGCCTGTTGCGCCTCTTTACGTGCTTCCCCCGTTAAACGCATTTGATCCATTAATAAGGTCGCAATGCGAATATCGGTTTCGGTAACATGTCCTGATGCTTTCGCCACATGCCCCATTACTGCAAATGTGGTATTAAAGAAAATGGCTTGGCGATTCTTAGCCTGCCCTAAAACCTGTCGAAAACCCACGCCCGATGCTGCACGCTTATCGTAAAGATGACCGAGCCACAAACCTAGCAGTGCACCAAAAATACGGCCGAACATAAAGCCAATGACAAATCCAAAAAACTTACCCCAAAGCCGCATCTTATTTCCTGATTTCTATTATGTATTTGATGCACTAGCTTAATCCTATGGATATGCCAGCACCGAAATTTACTTGTTACTTTGTAACCTTAGTTCAAGCGCTTGCAATCGTGCAATGGTACCGACATCACACCAAAATCCATTAAACAAGGCACCACTAACTCTGTCTTGAGCCATTTGCGATCTCAACAACGGGCCTAGTGCAAAGGCGCCCTGCGGCGTGTCATGAAATAGTGTAGGGTGATAAATACCCATGCCCGAAAACGTGTACTTAACATCGCCACGCTCCTGCACTTGATGACCATTCAAAGCAAAATCGCCATTTGGATGCTGCTCAGGATTAGGCACTAACCATAAGTGAGCGAGCCTATCCGCAGCCAGTTGCGTGATTGGCGGTAATGCATCAATAAAAACATCACCATTAATCACTAAAAAAGGTTCGTCGCTTCCGTCCTCACACAATAAAGGCAAAGCGCGTTTAATACCGCCGCCGGTTTCTAACGCGCTCTCTTCAGCGCTATACCGAATGCGCACCCCAAAAGTGCTGCCATCGCCCAGTGCTTCAACTAACTTATGCCCTAGCCAAGCATGGTTGATGACGATATCGACTATGCCTATCGCGGCAAGTTTTTCAATATGATAAACAATCAGTGGCTTACCTAACACTGGCACCATAGGTTTAGGCAAACTGTCCGTTAACGGCCGTAACCTTTCCCCTCGTCCAGCGGCCAAGATCATGGCTTTCATTGCTTAACCTCAGATGAAGACTGACTCACAGTAAACGCAGGTAACACACGACGAGTTAACCAGTGTGCAAATGGCACGAGTTCGGGATACTGCAGCGAGATGTCGACAATATACGTTAATGTCAGTGGAATATCCGCCATATACGCAGGTTTACTATCGCGATAGTTTAACCGTGCAAAAATCCCTACCGCCTTAATGTGACGCTGTAAGCCCATGAGATCAAACCAAGTTTGATATTGCTCAAAAGGAGTCTGTGCAGGAATAAAACCAAGCGCTAATGCTTGCTGATAATGATACCGCATCAAGCCTGCAACTAACGGCTGTGGCCAACGAATATAACAATCGCGTAGTAGTGATACCGCATCGTAAGTCACAGGACCAACGACAGCATCCTGAAAATCAATCACGCACAGCTTGTCCGCTTGCAGCATAAGATTACGGCTATGGAAATCCCTTTGCATTCCCACACTAGGTTGAGATAACGCATTGCCGACGAGGCGATCAAAAGTATCATTCAGCAATTGCAACTCTGCCGCGTCCAAAGACAAATTAAGATGTGTTCCTAACAGCCACTCAGTAAAAATGTGTAATTCACGGCGCACAAAGGCTTCATCGTAGTTAGGTAATGCCTGTACTAAACCACTATCAAGATTCTTGCACTCAATTACAGCGGCCACTTGCGGTAATAAATCGAGCGCCTGACGGTAAAACCGTTCAACATTTTGTACCGTCAATACAGATAAGAGTTGAGTATCGCCCAAATCACTCATCAACATAAAACCCAGATCGGCATCGGCGTGGATTACTTTTGGAACTGTCAGCCCCACGGCTGAATAAGCATTCGACAGGGCAATAAAGGGGGCGATAGGCACTAGCTGCGGCGGTGAATCGGCGGCGATAAAGGTAGCATCAGGCATCGAAATCCGAAAGTAACGCCTAAAACTTGCGTCTCCGGAAATCAACACAGGCATCACCTCACAGGAAAAATAAGCATTCAGCCACTGATTAAGGGAAAGAAATCTCGGATCGGATAAAGTCATTTCATGGCTCTTAAAGAAAAATTGCTTTATTATAGCTGGCATAGAATTTGGAAACAGCTAAGAAATTGAGAGATTTATTAAGCGATGTTGCGTTTGTCAATTGCAACTTTCCCCATCCATACTTGTCCAGAATAAGAAATCATAATTACTGACCTAAAGATGCAGATCCGATACCTTCTGGCCCTGAGCCTGTTACCGCAATTAGTCCTGGCAGACGACTCTCTAACCGCTTCGGCATCCCAATGCTTAATCGAACCGCCAGTACCCCGTATCGTATCTCAAACCCAAGGGATGAGTGCGGCTGAACTCAACAAAATTCGTATTGCGTCTGATAACACCAATGCCGAAATGGGGAAGCAGGCGATTTTCCGTGGCGATGTGGTTTTTAGCCAAGGCGATAGGCACATAGCAGCCGATGAGGCGATTTTAGATCAAGCTACTGAACAGTTTGATGCCAATGGTAATTTAGTCTTTCAAGACAGTAACTTCACCGTTACAGCCGAATCCTTACAAGCTCAAATGCGGACAAACCGTGCCACCCTTAAAGGCGCACAATATTGGATCCATGGCCAACAAGTTCACGGTGATGCCGAAAAACTGCAAATTACTATCAATAACAATTTAATTTTAACGAATACCAACTTCACTACTTGCCCTCCTGACAATGTGTCTTGGCTACTCGAGGCCGAAAAGATCAAGATCAACAGTGAAGAAGAATGGGGCGAAATTTGGAATGCCAAACTAAGAATTGGTGGTGTACCTGTATTCTATATCCCCTACATGACAGTCCCCGTTTCAGACAAACGTAAATCTGGCTTTCTCTACCCTAGTTTTAGCACTAGCACTACTGATGGTGTCGAAATTTCCGCACCCTATTATTGGAATATTGCCCCAGAGTACGATTTAACATTTACACCTAGCTATATGTCAAACCGTGGTTTATTCACTAAAACAGAGTTTGGTTATCTGGCGGGTGAGGCCCAAAATGGCCGAGTCAATTTAGAATATCTAGGCAATGACAAATTGATCGATGGTAGCCCGAATCGCTACTTATATAACTGGCAGCATCAAGGAGCGATCGACAAAAATTGGCGCGTATTAGCGAATTTTACCGATGTATCAGATAACAATTATTTCAATGACTTAAAGTCAGATGTTAACCGTGCAACCGATAACCAGTTATCACGCATAGGTGAAATCAGCTACTTCGAAAGTAACTGGGATCTAAGCACCCGAGTACAAGATATTAAAGTACTGGGTGAGGATGAAAAACCATATCAAGTCATGCCTCAGGTTAACTTTAACTATCGCGCTGCTGATTTTTGGAACAATTTAGATTTTGGTTTCAATTCGGAGCTAACGAATTTTGCCCATCAGGACAACAATGTTAATACGGCGACTCGTTTGTACATGTCACCAAGCGTAACTCTGCCAATACATGGGCCTTCAGGCTCGCTCACCAGTCAAGTTAAGTTGATGCAGACCAATTATTGGCAGCATAACGAAGATCCAGACATAGTTGTTGACGACACAGTGAATCGCACCATCCCGCAAGTACGGATTAATGGTCAAATCAACTTCGAACGTTTTACTGAGCTTTTCGATCAAAACTACCGCCAAACGCTCGAGCCACAATTTCAATATCTTTATGTCGGCTACGAAGACCAACGCAACATAGGCATTTATGATACGGCTCAATTACAGGACGACTACTTTGGCCTATTCCGTGATCGTCGCTTCTCGGGTCTGGATCGGATTTCCGATGCAAATCAAGTCACTCTAGGTGTTACCACACGCCTGTTTGATAGTCACAACCAAGAAGCCACTAAATTCAGCCTAGGACAAATTTTTTACCTGCAAGACAGTAAAGTCGGTTATGAAGACAGTATTTTTGAGTCTAATCAATCAACTTCAGTACTTGCTGCAGAGGTAGATACCCGCTTGTCCCATGATTGGTATATGGGGGCTGCGATTCAGTACGATACCAACACCAGTGACAATAAAAAATCCGAAATCACCTTAGATTTCAGACCTGAAGCGAATAAATTGCTGCAATTTAGCTATCGCTATGTCCCAGATTTATTGAACTCAAATACCAATGATACAGTGAACATCTCCCAAGCGGGCGTTCGTGGCGCTTGGCCAATCAGTGATGACCTCTACTTTGTTGGTAATTGGTATTATGACCTTAACGAAAGTCGCAGTATTGAAACTTACACAGGTATCCAGTACGAATCATGCTGTTACGCAGTAAGACTTAGTTATCATTACCGCATTAAAACCAACTATGACGACAATATAGGTTCTGCCACAATTGATCCTCGTGAGCAGTTTGATAGTGGTATCTACCTGAACTTAATCATTAAGGGACTCGGTGGTTCTGGCCCATTAGGCGTATCCGATATGCTCAATGACGGCCTGTTTAACTACAGAAAACCGCTTTATCTGAGGAATTAGCAAAGAATTGTGATAGATTGCTGAACCTCAACAAGGACTCAGAGTCCAAACAGATTAATGAGTGCTTTACCGTTCACCTTTTGCTAAAGCGAATAAAAGCGGATCTTAAGGTCTAACCTTGCACTCAAATGCGTCGCCAAAAAATTACATTAGGGCAACTCACTGTAATTTCGATATAAATGGTAAAGTTATTTCAATTAAGCCGTCGAACCTGACCTTAGAACGTGCCAAGGATTTTGTGGATGAAACCCAGTAAACATCTGATTTTTGCTTTATTTGCACTCGCGATCAGCCAACCTACATTGGCCGCCCCCCAGCCGCTAGACCGCGTTGCAGTCCAAATTAACGACGGCATAGTGCTCGAAAGTGAAATCACTAACATGATTGACACTGTTAAAGCGAATGCCAAAGCAGCAAACCAATCATTACCTTCTGACAGTGCCCTGCGCACTCAGGTGATTGAGCGTTTAATCTTAACTCGCCTACAATTGCAAATGGCCAGTCGTATAGGGCTGAATATTGGTGACTTACAACTAGACCAAGCGATTGAAAACATCGCGCGTGAACAAAAAATGTCTGTCGCGCAGATGCAACAAAAAATTGAAAGCGAAGGTTTAAGTTTCAGCCAATACCGCGAACAATTGCGCGAAGAAATCACTCTAGGTGAAATTCAACGTATTCAGGTACAACGCCGTATTCAAGTATCACCACAGGAAATTACTAGCCTAGTCAAACTCATCCAAGAACAAGGGATGAAAGATGTGGAATACCAAATTGGCCATATCCTGATTGACGTGCCTAATAACCCCACCAGTGAACAACTCGAAGCATCAAGCAAACGCGCCAATATCGTATTAGAACGTTTGAAGAGTGGTGAGGATTTCCGTCGTACCGCTATCGCTTCTTCTTCAGGTCCTAAAGCACTCGAAGGTGGTATTTGGGATTATATGAACATCAACGAAATGCCAACTCTGTTCGCCGAAGTGATCAACGGTGCAAAAATGGGTGACATTATCGGCCCGATTAAGAGTGGTGCAGGTTTCCATATTATTAAGATCATGGATGCTCGCGGCCTACAAACCAAAGAAATCGAAGAAGTTAGAGCGCGCCACATTTTGCTCAAGCCATCGCCGATCCTGTCAGAAGACCGCGCTAAAGCCATGCTTGAGCAATTCCTGAAGCAAATCCGCTCAGGAGAAGCTAAGTTTGAAGACCTAGCGCGTCAGTACTCAGAAGATCCTGGTTCGGCCACAAAAGGTGGTGAATTAGGTTGGGCAGAACCAAGCATTTACGTACCTGAGTTTGCTCAAACGCTCAATAGTTTGAAAAACGACCAAATTAGTGAGCCATTCCGTACGACTCACGGTTGGCATATCACTCAATTAGAAGAACGCAGAAAAACCGACGCCACGGATCAGTTCAATAGCAACCGTGCGCACCAGTTGATCTTCCGTCGCAAATTTAACGAAGAACTGCAAAACTGGCTAGACGAAATGCGTTCAGACGCATACATTGAAATCTTCCAGCCAGAGACCAATCGAGGTTAATTCTAATTGAGCACTAAACGTATTGCCGTTACCCCAGGCGAACCCGCAGGTATTGGCCCCGATTTAGTCGTACAACTCGCTCAGCAGGCTTGGCCTGCTGAGTTAGTCGTTTGTGCGGATCCAGAATTACTTGCGAGCCGTGCGAAACGACTCGGTTTGCAAGTGACTTTCCGCCCTTACCAGCCAAATCAAGCTCCTAAACCGCAAGAAGCTGGCACATTAACCATAGCGCCCTTTAAGTTAGTGAGCGAATCGATTTGTGGTCAGCTCGATGAGCAAAACAGCACTTATGTAGTTGAAACCTTGCGTTATGCGGGCGAAAAAAACATGAGCGGCGAGTTTGATGCTGTCGTGACAGGCCCCGTGCATAAAGGCATTATCAATCAAGCAGGTATTTCCTTTAGTGGCCATACTGAGTTTTTTGCCCATCAAGCAAATTGCCCCGATGTAGTGATGATGCTGGCAACGCCTGGTTTGCAAGTGGCACTCGTGACCACCCATATTCCTCTGGCCTATGTTGCAAAAGCCATAACACGCCAACGCTTACAGCATATTATCAAGATTCTACATGCCGATCTCATCAGCAAATTTGGCATAGTTTCACCGAAAATTTATGTCTGTGGTCTCAATCCACACGCAGGTGAAGACGGCCATTTAGGGCGTGAAGAAATCGACGTGATTATTCCTGCACTCAACGAGTTGCGAGAAGAGTTCCAAATGAATATTGTCGGCCCATTACCGGCCGACACTCTATTCCAACCTAAATATTTACAGGACGCCGATGTCGTCTTGGCCATGTACCATGACCAAGGACTTCCCGTTCTCAAGTCACAAGGATTTGGCAAATCGGTAAACATCACCTTAGGTTTACCTTATATTCGTACCTCGGTTGACCACGGTACGGCGCTCGATCTCGCGGGTACAGGCAAGGCCGATATTGGCAGTTTTGTCTGTGCTCTGAATAAAGCCATTGAGTTATCCTCAAAGAACTAAACGATTACATTATTAATGAGCAACAAAGTACATTTAGGCCACACGGCCAGAAAGCGTTTCGGACAAAACTTCCTTACCGACGGCAATGTGATTGACCGCATTGTGGGTGCAATTGCACCCGATAATCACCATGTGATGGTCGAAATCGGCCCTGGCCTTGGTGCCTTAACAGAACCTGTAGCCGATGCTGTAGATAATCTGACTGTCGTCGAACTCGACCGCGATCTGGTTGAACGCTTACATCAACACCCAGTCCTTAAAAATAAACTGACTATTCACCAAGGTGATGCACTGCAGTTTAATTTTGGCCAACTGAGTGTGCCTGGCAAAAAGATGAAAGTATTTGGTAACTTACCTTACAACATTTCAACGCCGCTGATGTTCCACCTGTTCGAATTTGCCGAACAGATTGAAACCATGCACTTTATGCTACAAAAAGAAGTGGTACTGCGCTTATCGGCAAGCCCAGGCTGTAAAGCCTATGGCCGTTTAACGGTCATGGCACAATACTTCTGCCAAGTGGTCCCGGTTCTCGAAGTGCCGCCCCACAGCTTTACCCCTGCGCCTAAAGTGGACTCAGCAGTCGTACGCTTATTGCCATACGCCGTAAAGCCGTTCCCTTGTAAAGATGTAACCGTACTACGCCACCTTTGTACTACCGCATTCAACATGCGTCGTAAGACTCTGCGTAATAACTTAAAGCACATGTTATCTGACGATGAGTTCGAGCAGTTAGGGATTGACTCAAGTCAACGCCCAGAACAGATTAGCGTGCAGCAGTATGTTGCTATGGCTAACATGGTTTGCGATAAGAAAGCATAAATATGTCAGGGCACTTAGGTGCCCTTAGACCAGAGCCTAGGAACAAGAATGAGCGCATTGGACACCTCCATTCGGGTCGAAGTCAAAACTGAGTATATAGAGCAGCAGTCCTCGCCCGAGGATGAAAAGTACCTCTTCAGTTACACCATCACTATCATCAATTTAGGTGAGCAAGCGGCTAAACTTGAAACTCGTCACTGGATAATCACTGATGCCAATGGCAACACCAGTGAAGTCAAAGGTGCCGGTGTTGTCGGTGAAACGCCAACCATAGCGCCGAATACTGCCTATCAATACACCAGTGGTACTGTGCTCGATACGCCACTTGGCATAATGCACGGCACTTATGGTATGGTCAGCGAATCGGGTGAGCGTTTCCAGGCGACAATCCGTCCCTTCCGTTTAGCGACCCCAGGCTTACTACATTAATATCGTTAGGAAAGGGGTACTGTGGCGCATTATTTTGTTGGTGATATTCAAGGCTGTTTCGCTGAGTTACAAAAATTACTAGCTAAGGTCGATTTTAATCCTTCCCGCGATGAACTCTGGGCTGTAGGTGATCTTGTTGCACGCGGACCTGACTCCTTAGCTACGCTACGGTTTTTTCGCTCCTTAGGTGATTCCGCTAAAACGGTTTTAGGTAACCACGATCTCCATCTAATGGCATTACACGGTAAGCTCAAACGCGCTAAGCCCAGCGATAATCTCACTGAAACTCTAGAATCCCCCGATATCTCAGCCTCAATTGACTGGCTGAGACAACAACCTCTTATGCGTGAATTACCTGAACACCAACTCATTATGAGTCATGCGGGTGTACCACCCCAGTGGTCGCTGGAGGTATTAAGAGAAGAATCCGCACTCGTCAGTCGCGCCCTCAAGCACGATGATTATCTTGAGACATTAATAAGCCAAATGTATTCAGATACCGCCGAACAATGGGATCCAAGTGCAATTGGCATAGAACGCTTACGTTATTGCATCAATGCATTAACACGCATGCGCTATCTTTATGTCGATGGCCGACTTGATTTTGATTGCAAACAACCTCCTGAAAACTGTACTAATCCACAACTCAAACCTTGGTTTGAGTTTGCTTCGCCGCTGCGCCAAAGTCATACCTTAGTATTTGGCCATTGGGCTGCGTTGATGGGCAAGGTCGACGATACTAAATTAAAGGCTTTAGATACAGGCTGTTGTTGGGGTGAGCACTTAACCTTATGGCATCTTGAAAAAGACCAAAAAATTACGCAAAAAAAGTTAAAAAAGAGTTAAACTAAAACAGCTTAAAGTCGATAACAGACTGAGCCGCCTAACCCTAAATATCACCCTGTTTTCATTTGGAAAAATATAATAAAAATCGGAGTATCCTATGAAATTTAATGTAGCCACCAGAGTGATTGGCGGATTTGGTATTGTCACACTTTTACTCGTGTTGCTAGGATTTACATCTTATTTAACCAACAATAGCCTAAAAGCCAGCTCTGCTATGATGCAAGAATTAAGCTTGCCCGCGCTGAAATCAACAAACCACCTTAGTGAAGCATTGGGTGAGCAACAAAGACAAATCCTCATTGCCTATAACACCCCTAGATCGGCAAATATCCCGAATATTCGTAAAGTGTTTGAAGACCACGGGACTCAGTTCAAAAACGAAATTGCCACCCTCACTCAGTTAGTCAAGAGCCAGCAGAATCTATCTTCTTTAATTGCCCAATTAAGCGGCAGCTTTGCCACCTTTGAGCGAGATAGTATTGCCATGATCGCCGAACGTGAGGCCTCATTGAGCAAGCAAGAACAGCTAGTTGAACTAAAGAAAAAGCTCGAAAATGCCGCCGATGATGCCTCATCAGAACTGCTCGATATTGTTGATTTAGAAAGCAGTCAGAATCCCGATGAGCAGAGTCTTGCTGCATCAGCCAGCGCTATTGATACTAGTCTCGGAAATATCATCACCACTATTGCAGATTTAGTAACGAATGACGAAGACAGTAAGCACGAACTGATCTCAAAGGAACTTGACTACATTATCAGCGAAACCAAGAACAAACTTGAATATGTGAATCGTCACGGTCAAGGTATCGTCGAAGCGGATACCTTAAGCTCGGTCACTAAAGATATCGAAAAAGTATTAGCGCTCGTCACCGGTCCGCAATCTATGTTGCAGCTAAAATCGAGTCAGCTCTCCCACTCCAAAGAAGCTGTGATAAAACTAGGCATTATCGAAAAAGATGTGAAAGTCATCAATTCCAACATGAATGATGTCAGCGATAACATCGAACTTGTTGCCGCGAACATGAGCAATGACACCATAGCCAAGATTGACTCTGCCAGCATACAAACCATGATTGTCGTGTTAATAGCAATCGTTGTCGCTGTGATTGTGAGTTTTGCTGTGGTGAATCCGTTAAAACGCTCACTCAGCCAAGTGAACAATGCCCTTAACGTCTTAGCCTCAGGCAACCTTACCCATAAACTAGATGATTCTGGACACGATGAATTTGCCGAACTAGCAAAAAACTGTAATCGTCTCGTCGATAGCTTACGCAGTTTAATCATTGGTATTTTAGATAGGTCAAATCAACTTGCCGCGGCAGCCGAACAAACATCGGCAATCACAGCACAAACCACCTCAGGCATACAAGAACAAAAAAGCCAAGTTGACCAAGTGGCTACTGCAACAACTGAACTTAGCTCTAGTGCTCAGCAGGTGTCTTTAAGTGCCAATCAAGCCCTTGAGCAAATCAAACAGGCTGATCAAGAAACTCAGCATATGCGTGCCATTGCGCAAGAGAACAAACTGACTATTTTGGCTTTAGCCGATGAAGTGGCTAAAGCGGGTGTTGTGATTAATAAAGTGCAGTCGGACAGCGCCTCTATTGGCTCAATTTTGGATGTGATCCGTGGTATTGCAGAACAGACTAACCTACTCGCCCTTAACGCCGCTATTGAAGCCGCCCGTGCGGGTGAACAAGGTCGTGGTTTTGCGGTAGTTGCCGATGAAGTGCGTAGTTTAGCCTCACGCACTCAAGTGTCGACCCGAGAGATCCAACAGATGATCGAAGTGTTGCAGCAAGGTGCAGAGCAAGCCGTTGCCGCCATGGATATGGGGCGTGCTCAAGCCAACGCCTGCGTTGAAAAAACGGAGCAAGCCAACATTGCCCTCGAGACCATCAGCCAATCTGTGCATAAGGCCTATGATTCTGGCACCCATATCGCCCATGCTGCGCAGGAACAGAATTTAGTAAGCCAGCAAGTTTCTGAAAAACTAGAGCATATTGCAGCAATTTCAGAAGAAACCGCTATCGGTGCAGATCAAACGGCTCAGTCTAGCCATCAAGTCGCCAAATTAGCCGAAGAACTCCAAGCTTCGGTCGGTGAATTTAGAGTCTAATGTTTATCACCACTAAAACCTAGGGTCGCTTAGCGGCCCTTTCTTTTGAGACGAATTCACTTGCCTATCTTACTGACGACTCGAACTGTCCGGCCTTTGCACAAATTAAGGCCATAAAAAATGCCAAACTTAAGTTTGGCATTTTTATCTAGCTTAATGCTAGATACTTGATATTAGACGCTTAATATAACGTAGCAGCAAATAGAGCTAAAGTGCCGCTAAGTTCAAATCCGCATTACTCTTCTTCACCGCCCGCAGCAGCGCCAAGACGCTCTTTCACTGCAGCGGTAATTGGGCTAGCACCATGACCGTTTGCTTCAGCCCAAGCTTGGATAGTCATCCCATCAGCTTCAGCAACACTCAATTCAGTCGCCGACAAACGCTTAGCCACAAACTCACCGGTATCGTTCGCACTCGCACCGTAAGCGGTGCGCAATAGACTTGCACCATCGCAACTGATACCACTGTAAATCTGACGTAACTTAACGCGGCTTTCTTTTAACTTTTTACGTAAGCGGTTTTTGTCATTAGCTTTTACATAATCACAAAGACTCGCTACGAGTGGATCTTCCCCCGCAACGGCAGAGGTTGGTACAGCAATAGAACTAAATCCAATCAACGCAGCCAAGGCCACAGGCATAAGACGCATCCGATACTCCTTAATACTTTCTTATAGTTTTATTATCAATTCTGTATGGGCTGCATCTATTGTCTAAATGATATTGACCTCTTGGCTTTAGCTCTCGTTCGAAATCTAGGATAACGAAATAGGCTATCTCTTTCCGTGAAAACTAAATGTCCGATATGATGCAATACGTTAGATAAACTGACGCCCCATACACACAGGGTACACAACAGAATCTGCAATTTAACATTTTTTTACCAAATTGATAAAGCGATATTCCAAACCAGCAGCATTTATACTCGCCAAAGATTCAGTTTCCTTCCAAGTCCCATCGTCCCAGTGGGGGAAAAATGTATCGCCTTCCACCTCAAGATTGATTTGCGTCAAATATAAGATATCGGCGCAGGGCAATAACTCGGCATAAAGCTGGCCACCACCTATAACCACTAACTCTTCACATTCACCAGCAGCTTGTTTGGCTGCATCAAATGAGGTCACACAGGTCACGCCCTCAATCACAAGATCCGTTTGGCGTGAAATCACTATGTTATGTCGACTAGGAAGGGGCCTACCGATTGACTCAAAGGTCTTACGTCCCATCACAACAGGCTTGCCTAGGGTCATCGCTTTAAAGTGACGTAGATCTTCTGGAAGATGCCATGGCATTTTATTATCTTTTCCGATGACTCGATTGTTTGCCATCGCGGCTATCATAGCAATGCGCATGCTCACTCCTGTTTTATAGAAATAGAATTATTGAATGACGGGGCGAGTCCTGAAATACAGCAAACTCGGCATGGCCAAACCCACGGCTAACGCCCCTAGAATAAAGACGGTTTTGAGGCCATTACTAATCACTTGCCCCGTCAGTTCAGGACTGACTTGAGATTGAGCGGTTAATTGCACTAAGGCAATCACAGTATTAAATGCATAAGTGCCTGGGATCATAGGAATAATTGCGGCGACAGCATACATTAAAGGTGGCGCTAAGTGGCGCTTACCAAACCCTATGGTAATAATCCCTACTAATGCCGCGGCGGCGAAGGTTGCCCACTCGATTGGCAGACCAAACTGTAACATTAAAGTACGGGAACTGTGGCCAATGGCTCCCGCTAAAGCGCAGTAAGGAAGAAATCGTTTAGGAACATTAAATACCATAGCAAATCCTACGGCGGGAATTGCTGAGAAAAAAGCATCGTGCAGCAGCGTTATCAGTAATTCCATCATAGGAAAATTCCGCCGATCTGCATCGCAATTGTAATCCCTATCACTGAAGAAACAGTCAGCAAAGTAGCATGACCCCAGCGGGATATACCGACATTCATGTGCCCTTTTACCATGTCGGAAATCGCATTAATCATCGGAAAACCCGGCACTAACATCAGCACACTCGCGGCCATAGCAGCCTTAGGAGTTTCACTTAACTCAAACAAATAACCCGTTTGAGCCAGCATACTGGTGACGAAAGCTGTGATGGCAAAATTGACTAATAAATTAAAATGCCGCTTAGCAATTGCTAAACGTACCGACATACCCACTGCCGCGGCAAAAAAAGTAATCACGCAGGCAGTGAGATCGCCATTAAATAAATGACAGAAGCTAGCGCACGACAGGCCAATCATGAATACCACTAAGCTAGGAGGATAGGTTTTAGGTTCAATCCGCGCCAAGCGTTTACGCACTTCATTTGGGCCATACAACCCTTTTTCAGCGAGTAAACAGATACGTTGTAATTCACAGACGACTGTCATGTTAATGCCATGCTCACGAATACGACGAGTAGTTGTGATACAGCGACCATGAACCAAACTGGTTAACACGAGGGAATTAGAGGAAATAGAGAGTTCTACGCTGGCAAGACCTAAAGCCTGACCTAGACGCTGGCTGATTTCTTCAACTAAATCAGATTCCGCGCCGTAGGCCAGTAGCAATTGTGCAGCACGCACAACTTGCCGAGTAATATCATTTTGAGTATCAGCGTACACAGAACTCTCAAAACTCAAAGATTACTATTATCTTTGGTAAATAACTTCTACGTCGTAGTCGTCATCATCAAAGTCGTCGTCATCATCTTCATCAACATAATCTTCATTCAATGAATCAAGGTTTGCTTGATGATAATTATCCCACTTGAACTCAACTTCACTATCTGGGTCGACTTCATTGTCTTCTGGTGGAAGACTCGCAATATAATCGAGGAGTTTTAATGCCAACTCACTGGTACCGTCGCGGTTATAGGCGGAGATAGTATAAACATCGCCTTCCCAACCCATTTCTTTAACGATACGATCAACCTTCTCTTGCAGCTCTTCTTCAAGCAGCAGATCGGTTTTGTTAAAGACTAACCAACGCGGCTTACTCGCCAACTTTGGAGAATATTTCTCAAGCTCACCTACGATAGCGCGCGCAGACTCAACCGGGTCGGTTCCGTCAATCGGCTCAATATCTATGATGTGCAGCAGAATACGGCAACGCTCAAGATGCTTTAAGAAGCGAATACCTAAACCCGCACCATCGGCAGCGCCTTCGATGAGACCAGGAATATCCGCAATCACAAAGCTTTGCCCAGGACGTGGATTAACCACACCTAAGTTAGGCACCAGTGTTGTAAACGGATAATCAGCCACTTTCGGCGTTGCACGGGAAACCGCACGAATGAATGTCGACTTACCCGCGTTAGGCATGCCAAGCAAACCAACGTCAGCCAGCAGTAACAACTCTAATTTAAGGCTACGAACTTCACCGGGTGTGCCTAACGTCTTTTGACGTGGGGCACGGTTAGTACTGCTCTTAAAACGGGTGTTACCTAAACCATGGAAACCACCTTTGGCAACCAATAGCTTTTGACCGTGGGTTGTTAAATCCCCAAGGACTTCTTCAGTATCATGATCGACCGCGCGAGTACCAACAGGAACTTTTAAGATCAAATCTTTACCGCTATGACCAGTACAATCACGGCCACGACCATTTTCGCCACGTTCAGCCATGTGAAAACGTTCAAAACGGAACTCGATCAAAGTGTTGAAGTTTTCGTCAGCCTGCAGAAAAACACTGCCACCGTCGCCACCATCACCACCATCAGGACCACCATCAGGTACATACTTTTCGCGCCTAAAGCTAACACAACCGCTACCGCCGTCGCCTGCTTCGACCCTAATTACTGCCTCATCGACAAACTTCATACTTACTCCTGGCACCACTGAATGAAGCAATTATACCGTCTAACTTCATTGGTCGCCAAAAAACTCGAGATACTTTGCTCCCAATCTTACCTGTCAATGCTCATTCTTGGTAATCATTTACCAACTCAAGCATCTACACGGCGTAAATAGAAGCACAAAAAACAGAAAGCCCCACCAATGGCGGGGCTTTAACAGTATAAGCTAGGTTCGAAAGTTAAGCTTCGATGCTAATAAACTTACGGTTATTAGCGCCTTTAACTTCGAATTTAACTTTACCGTCAGTCAGAGCAAACAGAGTATGGTCACGACCAATACCTACGTTTACACCAGCGTGGAATTTAGTACCACGTTGACGAACAATAATGTTACCAGCTAGAACTGATTCACCGCCAAAGCGCTTAACACCTAGACGTTTACTTTCTGAATCGCGGCCGTTACGAGTAGAACCGCCAGCTTTTTTATGTGCCATGAGTTAGACTCCTATTATGCGTTGATAGCAGTAATTTTAACTTCAGTGAACCACTGACGGTGGCCCATTTTCTTGTCGTGGTGCTTACGACGACGGAACTTAACGATAGTAACTTTATCGCCACGACCGTGACTTACAACTTCAGCAACGACTTTACCGCCAGCTACTAAAGGAGCACCAACATGCACTGTTTCGCCATCAGCGATCAAAAGAACTTGATCGAACTCGATAGTTTCGCCAGTTGCAACTTCTAACTTTTCTAAACGTACTGTGTGGCCTTCAGCTACACGGTGTTGTTTACCACCACTTTGAAAAACAGCGTACATAGCTATTTTACTCCAATTCCTAACACGCGGGCTCATTCTTGGATGAGGCAGGGTGCTACAAAAACTTTATTGACAATGGGCGCGGAGTTTACGCGAAGAATCCAACTCTGGCAAGCCCTAATTAGGAAAGAATAAAAAAAGACCGGATTAACTCTCACATTAGTTGAGCTAGTGCTGTCATATGTCAGAATTTTAGGTAAAATTCATTTCATTATAACACGTGAGCCTAAACAGGGGCCGGGTACGTAATGACCCCACAACCAGAGTCTATTATGGATTTAAACGCTATTCGTCAACTGGCTGACACTGATATGCAAGCAGTCAATCAGCTGATATATAAACAGCTTGAATCAGATGTCGCCCTAATTAATCAATTAGGTTTTTACATTATTAATGGTGGTGGTAAACGTCTTCGTCCTCTGCTGTCGGTTTTAGCCGCACGTGCAGTGAGCTACGAAGGCGAAGCACATCTTAAGCTAGCGGCGATTATTGAGTTTATCCATACAGCCTCATTGCTCCATGATGATGTCGTTGATGAATCGACGTTACGCCGCGGACGAGAAACCGCCAATGCACTGTTTGGCAATAGTGCCAGTGTGCTAGTCGGGGATTTCCTTTATACCCGCTCATTCCAGATGATGACCGAACTTGACAACATGAAAGTGCTCAGAGTGTTAGCTGATACGACTAACGTGTTGGCCGAGGGTGAAGTCTTACAGCTGATGAATTGTAATGACCCAGACACCACTGAAGAAAGCTATATGCGGGTCATTTATTGCAAAACAGCCAAGTTATTTGAAGCCGCTACGCTACTTGCGGGCGTGCTAGCAGGTGCAACGCCTGAGCAAGAAACCGCCTTAGGCAACTATGGTAAATATCTCGGCACCGCCTTTCAGCTTACCGACGACTTACTCGACTATACCGCCGACAGTGACGAGCTAGGTAAGAATATTGGCGATGACCTTGCCGAAGGTAAACCGACTCTGCCACTCATCTATGCCATTGCCCATGGCACAGACGAAGAGAAACAGCTCATACGTCAAGCAATTGAGCAAGGTGATGGTACTCAGGCCATAGATAAAATCGTAGCAGCACTGCACCATTGCGGCGCGTTAAACTACACCCAACAAAAAGCAATTGAAGAATCAGAGAAAGCCATCGCGGCATTATCTGCTTTACCCGATAGCGACTATAAGCAAGCCTTAGTAACGCTAGCTAAGATTTCGGTCGACAGAAACCACTGATTGCTAACTAATGTAATTTCGCCACAAAAATAAGGTCTTACTCAGTAAGACCTTTTTTATTGCTTTAACCGCAATCCTAAAATCAAACCTGCCAAAGGATCGGCGTTTCGCCTCGCTCAAGCAATAATTGATTCACTTGAGAGAAATGCCCACAACCAAAAAAACCGCGATAAGCCGATAAAGGTGAAGGATGTGGTCCTGTGAGCACTTGATGTTGCGGTGCGTTAACGACTTGACCCTTTTTAATGGCATGACTACCCCAAAGCACGAAAATAATCGGCTGAGTCTGCCGATTTAATAATTCCAGCACCGCAGTCGTAAAGACTTCCCACCCGGCTTTGGCATGGGAATGCGCCTTGCCTTGCTCAACCGTCAGCACAGTATTGAGCATCAGTATCCCCTGCTCCGCCCATGCGGATAAATCACCATGGGATGGCACAACAAAACCTTCAATATCCGTCGCTAATTCTTTGTACATATTGGCTAAAGATGGCGGTGGTTTTATCCCGCGTTTAACCGAAAAACATAAACCATGGGCTTGATCTGGGCCGTGATAGGGATCTTGGCCAATCAAAACCACTCTGACTTGTTCAAGGGGCGTCATACTAAAAGCATTGAAAACATCAACTTCGGGGGGATAAACCACTTTCCCAGCCCTGCGTTCATTGTCAACAAATGCGCTTAGTTGCTGAAAATAAGGCAAAGCTCTTTGCTCATCGATAAATGTTTGCCATGTCGCCTGAGTCACTATTTTACTTCCTCAATTCTATAATCGGGTTAGCTTAAAAGTCCTATAGTGGTATGGCAAGTTTGCAGACCTTACCTGCCGCTAAGTAATACCACTAAACCTGCTAGGTCTCACGTTAAGACTTTCAATTTAAAACATTCGAAATTAAGTGATATAGTGCGCCCATTCTCGCACACTCTGATACGTAATGATGATCCAACATTCTGATAAATCAATTCAAAGACATCAAACGGGTTTCACCTTAATTGAACTTGTGGTGGTCATCATAGTGCTCGGTATTTTAGCCGTAGTGGCCCTGCCAAAATTTATCAATGTGCAACAAGATGCGCAAATTGCAACCGTTAAAGCGGCAGGCGGAGGCTTTAAATCAGCCATCAATCTGGCACGTTCCGTATGGGCTGTAAAAGTGGGCTCAGGTCCAAAAGAGGATTTACCCGTATTTGGTACGGCACAATCCGAACAAATAGATTTCAACGCCTTCGGTTGGCCAGCACAACACTATATCCATGGCAATGAGGCCTCTCCGGCACTCGATAATGTTGAAGACTGTATATCGGTATGGGAAGTATTATTTCAAAATGCCCAGCCAAGTGTCTCGCGCTTGAATATTGATGCGACTGAAACCGACTATAAAGCCAGTTATACCGATCCTGGCCAGTGCACTTATTTGTATCGAACAAACGATAAACTGTCGATTAATTATGACTCCCATACAGGAGTCGTCATTACCGACACAGATCCCAATAGTTAATGCCTGACGATTCCTTCTTACACCAATTAAGTTAGAATCGAACTTTAATCTGTTACTTTTTTAGAGTGAACGCCATGACCGACACGAGCACCACCACCATTTACGAACTTGCCGATCAGTTTATTGCCTTAGCCAATCAGCTAAGCCAACAAGAAGCAGATGTAGGTAAAGTTGGCACAGCACTCCGTTTTGCCGCAGCACGTTTTAATGCCTTCGAAGCCGCGATTAAATCAGCGGATCTCGGTGCTGAAAAAGAGAGCGCATTAGAATGGTTTAGCAGTGAATTCAAAGAAATGCTGAGTGACAACTTAGACGACCACATTGCCAATCCACCCATTATCCAAGAAAGTGTGGCAGAAGAAGCTGATAATTCTGTGCAAATGTTTAAAGGCTAATCACGCCTTGATTTAAATGCATAGCCATAAACAAACACGCCATCGATTGATGGCGTGTTTGTTATTTAAAACCAATGATTTTAGATAGATCACTAAAGCGTGTACACCACACGGATCGCCAGCAATATCAATACTACGCCGGACAACTTATCAATTAACCCCGCTTTTTCTCTCAACTTAGGCAACACACTCGAGTGGGATAGCAATAAGGCTATCAAGGTGTACCAAAGACCATCGACCACTAACGGTGTAAAAACAATTAATGCTTTAGCCGTCATGCTGTCGGCGACCATCACAAATTGGCTGAATAACGCAAGAAAAAATAGCATTATCTTAGGGTTGAATAAAGAAATAGCAATACCATCACGGGCTGCGGTTAAGGTATCTGTCGCCTCCCCTGCAGCCAATTTAGCTTGCATACCGCCATTGGAACGCAGCGCTTGAACTCCCATCCAAGCAAGGTATAAGGCACCGAGAATCGCAATGCCATTAAAGACTAAGGGCGCCTTTTTAAGGACTACGGCTAAGCCCAGTAACGTCACCAGCGCATAGATCCCAATCCCTATCGAGTGTGCCCAAGCACAAACGATACCCTTTCCCCGCCCACCACCTAAAGTATGACGTACTACCATAGTCAAACTTGGGCCCGGCGACATAGCCCCCAAACAACAAATAGCCAATAAACCTAACCAAGTACTCCAACTCATTGATGACACCTTTCGCCGAATAAAAAAGCCCACTGCTGGGCCTTAAACTTGCTTGCTATTCTAACATCGCGTCATCAAGGCGTTAACGCTAATAAATCCATTTTCAATAAATGAACAGTCATTTAAGAGAACCCCAAACGCGATAATCCCATAAATTCACACTGATTTAAGCCGTTAACCGCTAAGATTAGCGTTAACCTAAGTCTTTATAGCCAAACCTTAATACCTAAGCCTTCATCGCTATTATCACAAAGGCGATTCTCAATCAGGAAATTTTATGAACACTATAACGCTGATCAGTATTTTTATTCTTTGCCTATTAATAGGTGCGATCTTATTACTGCTTTGGCAAAGACAAAAAGGTAAAACCATACCGCTGACGGTGATTTTTGTGCTGGGATTTTTCGCCTTAGGGCTCAGTGCTATTATTGGATTTGTGCACAAAAGCGAGGATTACCAAGCCTATCAAAAACTACAATGGCACACCTTAGCCCCAGAGAAAATCGCGCCTCTGGTTGCCCAAGGCTATACCGTCTTTGTCGATATTACCTCTGATTGGTGCACCATCTGCCAAACGAATAAAGCGGAAGTCACCCACAGGGAGCAAATTGTAAATGCCTTGATGGCCGACAATATCATCCTGATGCAAGGTAACTGGAGTGAGGCGAATAAAACGATTGAAACCTATATGCGCCATGAAGGAGTGCCCGGCACGCCCTACAATAAAATTTATGGTCCAAGCGCCCCTAATGGGATTCTATTGCCATCAAAACTCAGTATGAGTGATGTGTTAAATGGTTTAGTTGCCGCGCAAACGAATCGTAACTAAGCACTAAACCATATTTAGGACGAGTCAAATACGAATAAAAAAGGCTGCATTGCAGCCTTTTTGCTTACTTCACTTCTATTTATAAAAGCCAAATTTCTTGAAAGGTGGGTTAGAAATCGCTTCTATAAATTGGCTTACTCATTAAAAACGGTAATTCACTCGACCATAGTAGAAACCGCCGTTGTAATCGAATGGCCCACTTTCATAATAAACGCCACCGAGTTCACCCAAGGTCCCTTCTTTCAGCTTTTGCGCTTCTTGATCAAATAGATTATTAGCCCCCACCGCCAAGGTTAAGCCATCAAGTAATTGATAGCTCATTTCAAGATCGACGGTCACTGCAGCATCAGCCATTTCAGAGCCCCAGTCAGAGGTATCATCAGCGTGAGTCGCATAGTACTCACCAAAATAGTTACCACGTAGTGACAGGGTTACCTTGTCCCATGACTGTGCCCAAGTTAAGGTGGCACGGTGCGCTGGGATACCATCTTCTAATCGACAAACTTTACCCGCATCGGTCGTTTTAAGATCAAACTTATCAACGCTGGTATCGGTCCAACCATAGGCAAGACTGAATTTAGCATTACCCGATAGGATTTCCGCATCATAGGAGGCGACGATATCGATACCTTGAGTCGTAGTATCAAAGTCATTGGTGTAATAGCTCACGCCTTGGATCAACTCAGGGAACTCAACCCCTGCGGCACGTAAGGCATCATAATCTGTAGCCTCAACATCAATCTTACTCGACTGTGCAATACGGCCCTCTACGCCAATGTTGTAGTAATCGACCGTTAAGAAGAAGCTTTCGTACTCATATACAGCCCCAATCGCATAACTAATCGACTCTTCTGGCTTTAACACTTCACCACCGTAAAATGCCGCAAGCGGATCGGTTGGGGGGGCAATAAAGGTCTGGATCAATTCACCATCGATGATCGATGTCTGGGTATTCACCACGTTTTCTTGGCCAACCGTTGGAGCACGAAAGCCGGTGCTGTGTGAGGCGCGGAACGACAATTCATCCGTTGCAGAATACTGCAACGTCAATTTGTAATTTAACGTATCACCAAAGGTTGAAAAGTCTTCGTAGCGCAGTGCTAAACCGAGTAACCAGTCATCACTTAAATAAGCTTCTAAATCAGTATAAATACCTATGTTATGACGTGAGTTTTTACCCGCAGACTCTGGGCCAAAGCCTTTAAAACCATGCGCACCAATGTTGAAACCTTGACTAGCATAAGGGCCAGCAATCCACGAGGCTTCATCACCTTGAGAAATCTCAAACGACTCATTTCGCCATTCAAAACCAGAAGCAAAACTAATGTCTTCAATGCCTCCTAAGGTTATGAAGCGCGAGAAATCGAGGTTAACGGTAGTTTCAACTTGCTCATAAGCCCCCGTATCAAAATCGGTCGGAGTGTCTAATCCTAGTGATGGATTCAACGAATTTTTAAGACCAAAACTGGCTTTGTTCGCCCCAGTACCAGCACTGAAATCATAATTCCATTCACCGATATCGCCTTTTACACCTGCGAAGAAGGACATATCTTCAATGGTGCCGGTGAACTGTGGCGTATAGCCACCTGGAAATATCTGGTTCATAGCAAAGCAATTTGGGTCGGCAACCATCGCCTTGTATGCATCAGTGTCGAGTACGTTGCCGTCACTTCCATCAGCATTTTTAGGGATCGGTACGAGTCCACATGTTGATGGATCACCATTTACAGCGCCCACAAGTAAATTCTGACCACCATCATTGGAATACACATTGCTACGATTTTGCGGGTAACGATAATAGAAGCCTCCCACGGCATCGCGGGAAGACAGATTACCAAAGGCATAGGCATGCATATTGGCATTAATGTCTAAGCCTGAGTTGATGAACACTGAATAGTCATCATTAATCTCAGGATTACCCCACACTTGTGCGGGGTCATTAATCGCGGTATTACCCTGCTCGGCTAAGTTAGCCGCATCAGGACGCTGCACACTACGGCTAGTGGAGTCAGCATTTTTATACTGGAAGCTTAAATTGACGAAGCCATTTTCAGTCACAGGTAAACCGACATCACCTTCGACCGTAGTTGTAGCACCATCACCCTCGTAATATTCTCCTTGGGTCACAGTGATGGAACCACCCTCGGAATTATCTTTTAAAACAAAGTTCATGACTCCGGCAATCGCATCCGACCCATACTGCGCCGCAGCGCCGTCGCGCAATACTTCAACTTGCTTTAATGCAGAACCAGGAATAACTGAGATATCAGGACCTTGAGCGCCATCGTTAATACCACCACCTTGGAACGCAATCACAGATGCACGGTGACGACGCTTACCGTTAACTAGCACTAGCGTACTGTCTGATGGCAAACCCCGTAAATTAACGGGACGAACTAAGGTTGCTGCATCACTAATGGGTTGAGCGCGTGAGTTAAACGATGGCACCGAAGTCACTAACATATCAATCATGTCAGTCGAACCATTTTTTTTAAGGTCGTCACTACTAATAATATCAATAGGAACGGGGGAATCGCCGATTGAGCGTGGCGCAGCACGGGACCCTACAACTGCAATTTTTTCAACGTTCTCATTTTTAACAGCCGTCTCATCTTCTTCTGCTATTGCCTGCGGACTGATTAAACTACCAGACAAGGCTAGAGTAATCGCCAAACTCACTGCACTTAATCCAAACTTCTGCTTCTTTGAGGTCATCATATTCATCCCAACTGCTTATTATTTTTAGAATACCTGACCTGCTTTGTGCGATTCTCGTCCCTAAACCTTGCTACCACGGCCAACACAAAATCACATTACACAAACATTTTTATAACACAAATTAAACAATATCCAATGTTAAATCAGACTTTTGAATGAATATTAGTCATTTATCTTTTATATCAATTTCTTAGATGAAAATATTTTTTAGAGTATGGCACCAAGTAAAATGTACTCGAACGGCAAAAAGTGTGAGCAGAAAAATCACCAAAGAAAAAATGCTTAAAGGGCATAATCAAAAACACGATATATCGCGTCACAGTACTTAAGGTATACTCAGAAAATACCGCCAAAACCAGAGTAAGACAGATGACCAATAAGATTTCAGTCAATAATGAAAAATCGATAGATAAGCATTTCTTACCGGAAAACCAGTTATTGCTCAACGCTGTCGGCGAAGGTATTTATGGATTTGATTTAAGCGGTAATGCGGTGTTTATCAATCCGGCAGCCGAACGCATGACGGGTTGGAAGAATGAAGAGCTACTCGGTAAAAACATCCATAACTGCCATCATCACAGCCATGCAGATGGCAGTCATTATCCCCAAGAGGATTGTCCAATTTACAACACCTTAAAGGATGGGATCACCCGAGAAATCACCCACGATGTATTTTGGCGTAAAGATGGCAGTAGCTTCCCCGTTCATTACAGTTCCACCCCTGTTTACCGTGACAATCAACTGATTGGCGTAGTCGCGATATTTCGTGACATTAGTATTCAAAAACAAACAGAGCAGTCATTACGCCAAGCCCTAGCCCAAGTACAAGCACTCTCGGAGCGACTCGCCTCTGAAAATCATTATCTACAGGCAGAGTTGGCAGACAAAACGGGTGATGTGGATATTTCGGGTGCCAGTACAGTGATCCGCCATATGATCCAGCAATTGCACATGGTGGCCAATACCGACAGTACTGTGCTCATTTGTGGTGAAAATGGCACAGGAAAAGAACTCGTTGCCCGTAACTTACATCAGCTCAGTCGCCGCAAAGATAAACCCATGATCAGTGTCAACTGTGCCGCGTTTTCGGCATCTTTACTAGAAAGTGAACTCTTTGGTCACGAGAAGGGGGCATTTACTGGCGCCACAAGCCGCCGTAAAGGTCGCTTCGAACTTGCTCATCAAGGCACACTGTTCCTCGACGAAGTCGCTGAACTCAGTTTAGAAGCCCAATCAAAGCTACTGCGAGTCATCCAAGAACAATCCTTCGAACGTCTCGGTGGCAGCGAAACCATTCAAGTGGATATTCGCTTAGTCGCCGCCAGTCACCACGATTTACTCAAGCGAGTCGAACAGGGATTATTTAGGATGGATCTCTATTACCGTTTGAATGTATTCCCTATTCAAGTACCACCACTGCGCGCAAGAATCGAAGATATTCCCGAACTCGTCAGCCATATTCTGCACAACTTGAATCGTAAGCTAGGTAAAAAAATTCGTGGAGTGAGCCAAAAAGGGCTACAAAAACTCATGGCTTATACTTGGCCGGGCAATGTGCGCGAACTGCAAAATATCCTCGAACGCGAAGCCATTCTATCCCAAGGAGATATTCTGCAGATCCACGCTATGCCGAGCAATAATCCCTTAGCTCAAACCCAAGGGCAAACCTTAGCAGAAGCGGAAGCGCTGCATATAGAACAAACCCTTAAGCGCTTAAACTGGCGCATATCCGGCCCACTCGGCGCAGCGAATGTCCTCGGTGTGCCCGCAAGTACACTGAGATCGCGAATGAAAAAACTGGGGATCCAGCGTCAATCGAGTGAAATCTAATTCAAAACGAGCACACTAAAAACGCGATATATCGCCAATGTGTGATATATCGTGTTCTCCATCTAGTTCCAATCAAAAAATAATTATAAATATCATGATGTTGAGCCAATTAAAACTTGGCCTAGCGCTTGCTATAGGGAGGCGAATCTTATTTAAGCCGTTAGGACCCTTTATGCCCAAGAGCGAAGTTACCCCAAATTCTCCAAGTGTAAATAAGAGTGTGGGCGCGAAACCTGCCTCAGTAGAGCTACACATTCCGGTTAAAAACCTCTCTACTGAAACCGCAGCAAAAAGCCGTCTCCCCTCTGGCAATATCCATTTTCGTGAGCAAAAAGGTGATTTTCAGCGCCTGCGAACTATGATGAATAGCCTATTGATCGTGATGTTTTTCGCCCTGCCGTTTATCTCTATTGATGGCCGCCAAGCAATACTGTTAGATATCAGCCAACAACAGTTTTTTTTCTTTGGTATCACGCTCTGGCCACAGGACTTTACCTTGCTGGCATGGATTTTTATCGCCGCCGCCTTCGGTCTGTTTTTCATTACCGTATTTTGGGGGCGTGTTTGGTGCGGTTACCTTTGCCCACAAACAGCTTGGACCTTTATCTATGTGTGGATAGAAACGCGCATCGAAGGCAGCAGTAATAAACGTAAGCAGCTCGATAAAGCCCCTTGGACTAGCAGTAAAATCGGTAAAAGAAGTGCAAAACACCTACTTTGGGGTCTAACAGCTCTGCTCACTGGCTGTGGTTTTATCGGTTATTTTATTCCCGCCCGCGAACTTTATGTGGACATCTTGACGAGTAATGCCAGCTTCTGGGTGACAAGCTGGGTGTGGTTTTTCGCCATTTGTACTTATCTCAATGCGGGCTGGATGCGCGAGCAAATGTGCTTACATTGCTGCCCCTATTCACGTTTCCAAGCTGTGATGTTCGATGCCAACACTAAAACCGTGACCTATGATGCACAGCGCGGTGAAGCCCGTGGCCCTCGCAAACGTAAACAAGAGAACAATCAAGATGACCATACTTTAGGTGACTGTGTTGACTGTAATTTGTGTGTCGAAGTTTGCCCAACAGGGATAGATATTCGTAACGGCTTGCAATATGAGTGCATCAACTGCGGCGCCTGTGTCGATGCCTGTAATGAGACTATGTTGAAGTTCGATTACAAGCAGAATCTTATCGGCTATATGAGTGAAAATGATCTTAAGGGAGTAAATTACTCCTATTGGCGCTCGCCGCGTTTCTTAGGCTACGGTGCAGCGGTCATTATCATGTTTATCGTCATAGGGTTAGACTTAAATAGCCGCAGCGAGATCCAGCTTAACGTGATCCGTGATCGCCAAAGCTTGTACCGTGAAACCTTGGATAATAAAGTTGAAAATACCTATCAGCTGAAGATCCGCAACAAGACACAAGATACTAAGCAATATCAACTCGCCGTCGACAGTGAAATGCCCTTTAGCTTGATTGCCGATCCTATTATTACCTTGGCAGCGGGTGAACAAGTCGACTATCCCGTCACTGTATTAGCCGATAAGGATGCTATCCCCTCGGGGCGCAAAATTATCCAATTCTCGGTGACGGATGTTAAACAACCAACACAACAAGTGAGCCAAGAAACCGGATTCTTCAGTCCTTAGCACTGGGCTTTTAGCGCTTAATATGAGTTACCGTAACATTGGTCATCATCAGATTAACTACCCAATCGGCGCTTGAGGAATCAACTCAAGCGCCGGTTAAAGGCAGGAATTCATCCCCAAAGACAACCATATCTTTAACGTCTCATACATCAGAATAAAACCTTAAACACCTACAAATCTGAAAATTTCCCCGTTAAACGGCGCATAGACAAAGCAAATTGAGCACATTCAATCTCAATCCTTAGAAACATAACGGTTACAAATTTTAAATTGTCTTTCCTTCAACTCTTATTTAGGTTTTGTGTTTCATTAGATAACTAAGCTTCTAAGATAACTAAGCTATAGTTAAGCACTCAGCTTTAGAGTAAAAATACTATTTGTTACATAAAGATACCGTTATTGGCATAAAGATGTTTTTCGCGATAAGCATTGACCTCTGGTGCTAACACCCTCTAATCTAAACACCTGTTTAACTCCAAAATAATAACAACTAATAAACATCATCTTTGAGGTAGTTCAGCATGGCATACGATCAAGACTCTCAACTCAAACTAAACTACTCATCACTGGTCGATCTGATCGAGAAAACCAGCTTGCGTTACGGTGATAAACCCGCCTATGCCTGTCTCGGTAAAACCAGCAGTTTTAACGAGATAGAACGCGATTCTCGTTACTTTGCCGCCTATTTACAAAATAAGACCACACTCAAACCTGGCGATCGCATCGCCATTCAATTGCCTAATATCACCCAATTTGTCATCGCGGCCTACGGCGCAATCAGGGCTGGGCTTATTTTAGTTAACACTAATCCCCTATATACCGAGCGTGAGCTCATCCATCAGTTCAATGATTCTGGTGCCAAAGCGATCGTGGTTTTATCCGATCTATTACCGACCTTAGCCAAAGTCATCGACAGCACCAAAATAGAATATGTCATTTCAACCCACCCATTAGATTTGATCGATCCGCACGTACAGCCTAAGACAGGCCTGAAGAATGTGGAGTTTTGCCAAATTTTAAAACAAGGCGCAGAACTCCCCTTTAGCCGATTTATCTCAAATCTCGACGACCTCTCGGCGTTGCAATATACGGGCGGCACCACTGGATTATCTAAAGGTGCCATGTTGACCCACGGCAATATGCTCGCTAATGCGGCGCAGGTAAAATCCCGCATCGCGAGCGTGATCACCGAAGGGGAAGATATCTTCGTTGCACCGCTACCGATTTACCATATTTATGCGTTTATGGTGAACTTAGTGCTGTATTTCGAGTGTGGCGGCTGCTCGGTATTAATTCCAAATCCACGGGATATTAGCGGCTTAATTAAGACACTCGCCAAATATCCCTTCACTGGATTTGCAGGACTCAATACTCTGTTTGTCGCCCTATGCCATCAACCTGAGTTTAAAGCACTCGACTTTAGCCATTTAAAAATCACTATCTCGGGCGGCACAGCACTGACGGCCGCGGCGGCCAACATTTGGCAACAGACGACAGGCAACATGATCAGTGAAGGTTATGGGCTATCTGAAACTTCGCCGGTGATTTCACTCAATGCACCCGGTTATCAAAAACTAGGCACAATTGGTAAACCTGTGATTGGCACTGAGGTTAAACTCTTAGATGAAAACGACATTGAAGTGCCCTTAGGTACGGCCGGAGAATTAGCCGCACGCGGCCCACAAGTCATGCGGGGATATTGGAATAATCCGCAGGAAACCGCCAATGCTATGACTCAAGATGGCTTCTTCAAAACTGGGGATATTGCCATAGCAACAGCGGAAGGTTTCCACCAAATAGTTGATCGTAAAAAAGATATGATCATAGTCTCAGGTTTTAATGTCTATCCCAACGAAGTGGAAAACGTCCTAGCGAGCCACCCTAATGTGATCGAATGCGCCGTGGTGGGAGTAAAAGATGAGCACTCGGGCGAAGCGGTTAAAGCCTTTATCGTGCTTAAGGATGATAGCCAAGATCATCAACAGGCTAAAGAGGCCATTCTAACCTATTGCCGCGAGCAGTTAACCGCCTATAAATTGCCAAAAGTGATTGAATTTATGGCGCAATTACCTAAAAGTACCGTAGGCAAAATTCTGCGCCGCGAGCTAAAAGATAAAGCTTAGAGACCGCACTTAAAGTGCCGTACTTAAAGACAAAGCTGAGTAACAGAGCTTAGCAACAAAAGCACAATAAAAGACCCAGTGACCGAGCTTAAGTGTTTAAGCTAGCAACTGGGTTTTATTTTACCTAAATGGTCTCATTCAAGGCGCTGGCATTGGCCTCTTCGGTTAACAATTGCAGACTGGCAAATTCACGATATAACGCATTGGATTGCATCAACTCTTGGTGGCGACCGCAGGCAACAATCTCACCCTTATCAAACACAAAAATCCTATCGGCATTGATTACTGTCGATAGACGGTGAGCAATAATCAAAGTCGTTTTACCCGCCATCAATACATCCAGCGCTTGCTTCACTTTCTGCTCGCTCACCGCATCTAAGGCACTGGTCGCTTCATCGAGTAGCAATATCGGTCTGTCGGCTAAAATCGCCCGCGCAATGGCAATACGTTGTTTTTGTCCACCAGAAAGCCGCACGCCACGCTCGCCTAAATAGGTTTGATAACCTTCAGTAAACTCGCTAATAAACTCGTGGGCACGTGCTGCAATACAGGCATCTATCACTTCTTGTTCGGTGGCATCGACTCGACCATAACGCACGTTTTCAAGTACGCTAGTCGCAAAAATCACCGAGTCCTGCGGCACTAGAGCAAACTGCGACCGCAACTCCTGTGGCAGAAGATTGGCAATATCAATACCTTCCAGTCGAATACTGCCAGCGCTAGGCACATAAAAGCGTTGCAACAACTGGAACAAGGTACTTTTACCTGCGCCACTTGGCCCCACTAAGGCGACCCGCTCACCCGCAGCAATGCTCATATTGAGCTGTTTTAGCACTAAGGCATCATGCTCTGGATAGGCAAAATTGAGCCCTTCAATCATTAACTCGCCACTGACCTTGGCGGGCAAACTCACAGGATGAGTTGCAACGGGAATATCCACTTGTGTTTCAGCCAGTTCGATTAAACGTTCGGCGGCGCCAGAAGCCCGCTGAATTTCGCCTATCACTTCGCTAATGGTCGCTACTGCGCCCGCGACCATAACAGCATAAAACATAAAGGCAGATAACTCACCGCCGGTCATCTTAGCCGCCATCACATCGTGGGCACCGACCCAAGTCACCATAGCGATGGCGGCGATACTTAAAAACATCACAGTCGAGATCAGCAAGGCACGATAACGGATACGGCCACTTGCCGCAGACATCACATCTTCGACGCGGCGATTGAACAAGCTACGGTCTTGATCTTCATGCCCATAGGCTTGTACCGTATGAATTTCATGAAGTGTTTCATCAACATAAGCGCCGAGATCCGCAACCCTATCTTGGCTTTCCCGTGCTAACACACGTACTTTGCGACCAAAAAAGATCACCGGCCCTAACACTAAGGGCACCGCCAACAACACCAGCAATGTCATCTTAACGCTAGTGATACCCATCATGACTAAACCACCAAGCACAGTTACGCTAGAGCGCAGCGCCATGGAAAGACTCGAACCCACCACAGTTTGTAGCAAAGTAGAATCGGCGGTAAAACGGGAGATCACTTCACCGGTGCGCACCTTAGCGTAAAAGGCGGGAGAAAGTTTAAGCAGTTGATTGTAAACAGTGAGACGAATATCGGCGCTGACCCGCTCACCAAGCCAAGTCATCAAATAGAAGCGGCAAAACACCGCTGTGCCACTGACGGCGGTAATTCCGAGCACTAACAGTATGATTTCATTCAGCCGCTGCGCATTGTCCCTTACAAAGCCTTCATCGACCATCAAGCGCACACCTTGGCCCAATGATAACCAAGCGAGCGACCCTATAATCAAGCAGATAATCGCCGCGACAACTTTCAGTTTGTAGGGTTTAAGAAAACCCATAATCCAAGGCAATACCGATCTTTGCTGCGCCGAGGTCCATTTAGCCTTTGATGCATCAGCGCTTGTTGTAGGCATGACTGGAATTAACTTTTCGGGCAATGGCTCAGCCCCCGCTTTAATGGGTTCAGATGATTTGGCTAGTTCGGCTGTCGGCTCGGTCACGGGTGGCATCCTTGAGGTAGGTAAGGCAATTCAAATATAACATCAGCATGAATGGGATCATCTGCAGCCGTTAACCGCGCAGCATTACTTAAAGCATATAAGTGAGATGCTACCTCTTGCAGTGGAATTCAAGGGCTGTGTGGTTTTACTCAAAAGAAAAGCATAAAACAAACCCGCAGCGAGTGCGGGTTTGTTTTATTACAATAGCTTGACGCGGCTTAAGCGACTTGCTTGTTTTCCGGCGTTTTTGGCGTGCCGTGGTGGCCATCGCGCTTCCAATCCACATCTAACAACTCTGCGCCGCTCAGGCTAAATGCTTGGCCAAAACCTTTGACGTAAAGACCCTGATGGGGCGCGAGCTTATATAAGTTAAAATCGGTTAACGCCGCAAGGTTATCGGACATTTCGCCAAAACGTGCCGATAACACACCAACACCTTTGCTGAAGGCGGGCGTATCGCGGGGCACTGCCTCGGCAATCGCATCGAAGGTTAAACGCTTGCGGGCAAAAACCGATTTGGCCGCAGTTTCGTCTTCAACTAACATCACAGAGATCTTAGATGAGTGCTTTAAATTATGACCGTGACGGGCTAAGTCACTCACCAAAATATAAAAACCATCATCAGCCAGAGCAAAGGGCGCATAGCTCGCATTCGGCTGGCCATCTGTGCCAATGGTGGCCAGTTGCAAGGTCTCGCGCTGCTGTTTAAAGGCTTCGATTTCGGGTAAGAGTTTGTCTCTTAAACGTTGTTCTTGTTCGGTAATTTCAGGTTTCATTTACTGTTTTCCTTAATACTTTTGTTAATGCTCAATTCAGAGGTGTGATTGCACCGAGGCAAAGGCAGTCGCGAGCGCTTTAAATTGGCGAACTTGCTCAGGAAACAGTGCTCTTTGTTTATCACGGCCTAAATACACTTTGAACACTACCTCACCTTCACTGCCGAAAAAGTTAATCGAATGGCTCTCGCTGCCTCTAAAAGGTCTGCTGATCAAGGCGATACCACTCATGTCATCTAATTTGAGATGACCATGCAAACCGTCCCCCTTGCTGTAGAGGTTGTAATAACCGTGGGCGTATTTTCCCTCGGGGAAATCCCCTTTAAATTCAAATACGCTGCCAGATAACATCACAATAGTGGTTAACTTTCCCCATTTGGGTAAGGCTTGCAGTAAGGTATCGAGCTGAGTTAACGGAACAAACACCACTTGTTCGGGCGGCAGCGCTGCAACCACTTCAAGCTCGGCAATGCCTAATTCACTGGCGAGCTGTGCTGGCATTAAATCAGCTTGTTGTTCAAATCGTTGTCGCAATTGCGCCTGTAGCTCACTTAGCTGACGTTGCTCAGAGCTTAAATCTGGCGCGACATCGAGCTCGGTATCGAGTGTCATCTTCATTTTACTGTCTCCAGCGGTAGTGACTATTGAGTGGCTTAGAACATATATCGCGCCGATAACTTCATATTACGACCCGGTTGATACAAGGTTTGCCACGCTTGTTGATACTTCTCATCACCGATATTTTCGATTGCGAAATCCACTCTCACACCCGCCATCGCGCCCATAGTCGGCTCCCACGCAACATACACATCCCATAGGGTGTAATCGTCGTATTTCGCCACTTTAAAGCCGTCAGGCGTATTCGACTGAGTCGCCACATAAGTGACGCGAGTGCCGAGTTTCATGTCACCTTCCATAATGCCTTGGGATAAATCGACATTGAACTTATTGGCGGGTATACCTTCTATATCATCGCCCGTTTGACGATCTTCGCCATGGGTTTGGCCGTAATTCATCGCTAAGCGAGTTTGGCCAATACGGTAACGACCGCTAATTTCAAAACCTGTTAAACGTGCATCTTCAACGTTATTCCATGAGGTCGTTTGCTCGAATCCAGGAATGCCACGCCAAGGATTAGATACTTGCTGCACGATAAAATCGTCCACATCGTTACGGAAAACGTTAAACGTTAGCGCCAGTTCATCATCACCCGCTAACTCACTGAAACGTAAGTCCGCTTTAATTTCTTTATTGCGCGCAGTCTCTGCTTTTAGATCCGAATTCACCGCGAAGGTGTTACATAAACCTTGGGGTAAAAATCCGGGGATTGGCGGGATGCAATAGTGGGTGCCGCTGGAGAACATTTCCTCTACCGTAGGTGCGCGGAAGGCTTGATCGTAACGGGCACTTAAGGTCAACCAAGGCTGAGTCTGCCACACCAAGCCAAGCGATGGTGATAACTCATTGTCATCTGAGGATAAGTTGAGATTATGGCTGTCATTTTTAAAGCTGTCATAACGCAGACCCGCATCAAGATTTAACGTCTTAGTCAGCTCGATATCCGCACGCGTAAAAGCGCCCCATACTGTGGTTTCGCCATCGATATTCTCTGGACGCTGGCCCACTTGGCCCGAATCATCACGCGTCGTTTCTATGGTATCGCGAAAACCATCGACCCCGTAGGTCAACAGAGTATTGCCTAAACGCGAACTGTTATTAAGGTTAATCCCCACAGTGCGGAACTCAGTACTGTCTTGCTGACCTTTCGTAATACGGTCTTCATCGTAGTCGGTACTGTTCCAATACACTTGCATCTTAGTATCCAGATACGGGTTATTAGCAGGATTGAGACTGTAGTTTAGGGTGAGGTTTTGATCGTCAGTCTTGCGGCGCACCAAAGGCACTGAACTACTCACAGCAGCAGAAGGATTGCTCGGTACTAATTCATTGTTTTTGCTGGCTCTTGCTGATAACTCTAACCGTGATGCCTCATCGGCTTGCCAACCGAATTTAGCTAAACCACTGCTGCCTTGGGATGCACTGTTGTTTAGAGTTTCGTCATTACCGGTTTTTATATTGTTTGAATCGTAATAGGCACCATTGAGTAACCAATCGATACTGTCTTGTTTCCCATAAATAGCGCCACTGGTTTTAGTGCGGGAGCCATTGGTCTCATAACCTTGTTTGAAATAGCCACCAAAGGTCTCGTCTGGTGCTAAAAAATCTTGTGCCGACTTAGTATTCTGCGCTACGACGCCACCGAGGGCACCACTGCCCCACAAGCTACTGGCAGGGCCGCGCAGCACTTCGATGGATTTGAGCAACTCTGGGTCCATAAAGTAGGTACCTCTGTGACCAGAGCTGGTATTTTGTCTTGCGCCGTCAATTGTTTGCAACACACGATCGCCACTTAAACCACGTATTTCAACCCCTTGAGATGAAGCTCTTGGGCCATTGGTCAGCGTAATATTCGCCTCATTTTTAAGGGCATTGGCAACTGATGATGCTTGAGCGACCGTAAGTTGCTCTTCATCAACCACTGCCACGCTACGGCTGGTTTCGGAGGCTTTTTCACTGATGCGTGTTGCACTCACCAATACTTCATCAAATTCAGTCGTGACCAGTTTTTTATTCGCATCCTGTTGAACAACGGGCTTAACACTTTCCTCTGCCGCTAACGTAAAACTTAGGGCCGTACCACTCAGTGCTATCGCCATGGCGATCACTAACGGCTTTTTTTTCATCTCTTCATCCTCAAGTGATATTCAGCTGTTTCCGTACAATTTATTACTGAGCCTACACTCTCTTTCCAGACGCCAATCCTTTCGAGATTGAGCCTCTTCCAGATCGAGCCCAAGGCAATCAGTACCCATAAAGTAGGATAAATTGTCGGTTTAGCTGCTTTTTTAAGCGCTCATTCGAGCTATTGCAGGCACTCTACCTGAGATAACAAAATAGATCAAATGCAAATCATTATCATTTGCGATCTTGTTTATATTGAGATATCTTAATTAGAAAAATGGCTTTCATTAGAAAAAAGAGGTTGCTGTGACACCAAAACGATATCTTGCCTTTGGCGCGTTAACGGTTGCCATCCAGACGGGTGTTATCGCCTCCCAACCCGCTATGACTATGCAGCCAAGCGCCCAAACATCGAGCGTAAATCAAGCATCGCTCACTCCCAGCGCGAATACTGTCACCCTTAATTTTTCTACCACGACTAGCACTAAAAGCAACACGAGTGCAGAGCCCATCAAGCAAATAGACGCCAAAGTAGCCACTGTGAACAGTACAGTGCAAAAAAACAGTACAGCGCAAAAAGTATCAACTGTAGGATCTGTCGATAAGGTGGTTATCCCGAAAACTAAAGCTGATCAACGAATTGACAGCCAAATCGCCAAAAAATCTTCAGCAACAAAACCCACGGCTAACAATCATCCGAATACGGACCCTTTAGTGACGAACGCTTTAGAACCAAGTGCTTTAAATCCAAGCGTTTTAGCACATAAGCGACTCGAACAAGTTGAACAACAAACAGAACCCAAAACTGCACAAATAGATTTAATCACTAACGCCGCCGAAGTTGATGCAAAAGCGACCCCAAATGTGGCCAGTGCAACAGCTGACAGTGCCCAAACTAACATAGTGGAATTAGCCAAACCGCTGTTCGCTGCAGCGCCACCGCAACCGACTTATCCAAAGATAGCGCGTAAAAAAGGGCTAGAAGGAACTGCAACCATAGAAGTGATGTTTAACGAACTTGGTGAGCAACTTGCACTGACGTTAGTAAAAAGCTCAGGGTTCAGTCTGTTAGATCAAGCCGCGTTAGATGCAGTTGAAAACTGGCAATTTGCGGCGCCAGCGCAAAGGCTAGCGAGTCATTATAAGGTCAGAGTGCCTATTCGCTTCGCGCTCAACTAACAGGCCCAATGTTGCCACTGAAAAGTTAGCCCGTGGAGAGTTAGCTCGTAGGGAATTAGCCACCGCACAACTAGCCTGATTTTTGTTTTACTAACTTACATATAAAACTACTTTTTCAATAGATTGGAGAGGCTTAATGCCCGTAACTGATTTTTCAACCCTACAGACTCAACTCGGCGTGCTGACTTGGCCCTTGTTGTTATGTGCTTTTTTAGCTTTGATGATCTGCCTTGAACGTAGCGCCTTGTTTTTGCATCAAACTTTGCTGTCAATCTGGCCCAAAAAACAGGCCTGGGTAAAAGCATTGCGTCAATCAAGATCAGCGGCGACCACTGAAAACGTCAGCGCCCTGCTAGCGCAAACCAGCGCACAGCAAGATTTACTCGCCCGTGGCGCGACCTTGTTACTCAAACAAGTCCACCAGCCAAAAGTGCTAAGGGAAGAATTACTCAGTCTGTGGCTCAATAAGCAACAACGCGACTTGCAAGCCGGACTCAAGGTTTTACAAGTGATTGGCATCATTAGTCCACTACTCGGTTTACTCGGCACAGTATTAGGACTCATCGAAATGTTTGCCCAACTCGGGCAATCACAAGGCCCCGTCACTCCAGCACAACTCAGTGCTGGACTGGGCCTTGCGATGAACACCACAGCTGCCGGACTCATGATCGCCGTGCCCGCCATTACCGCCGCCCATCTTTTTGGGATCTGGGCTCAAGGCCAATGCCTGCGCGCAGGGCATGTACTCAATCAACTCAATCTCTGGTTAGCGGGTATCGAAGATATTTCAATTGATGCCAATCATTACCATGCATTCACCCGAGTCAGTAAAACCAGCGTCGAGCAAAAATTGGCATCCAAGCCCCATTCTCAAATTGAGCCACAGACATGATAAGTGCAGATAAATCATTCTTATCGCAGGCTGGCATTGCTTCGCCTGAGCAACTTCCGAGCCTAGATTTAACCGCGTTAATCGACATTATTTTTATCGTGCTGGTGTTTTTACTACTGACGGCAAATAGCCAATTATTGAGTTTGCCGGTAGATGTGCCACAAAGCCCAAGCTCAGCTATCACGGCAATCGACAACAAACAAACAATTGCCATCAATATCATGGCAACAGCGCCTTATTGGGCTATTGATGGCAAAGAGTTTGATGACTTAGCCACTTTTACCACTGAATTTACTGCACATTTTCAGACTATGCCGAAGGCGACGGTTGTCATTGCCGCCGACAAAGCCGCGCCAGTGGAACCTTTGATGCAACTGCTTGCACTGTTGCAGACGCAGTCCATCAGTCAGACACAAATTTTGATGGAGCATTAGCGTATCCGAACCAGCCATTTAAATGAGAAAGCAAAAGTCTGATATCAAAAAACGGCATCTAAGCCTGTCACGAACAAGTTGTATTAGGAGTTTAACCATGTTGTTTCAAGCAACTAAAATACCAGTAAAAAAAGGTTCCAGAGTTCAGCGTTATCAACATAAGCGCACATATAAGACATTAAAAAAATTGATGTTTTTCACATCAGCACTTACGGCCTTACTATCCTCAAGCGTTTTTAGCGCTGAACTGAGTGCCGAGCCAGAGATAAGACTCGTGAGTGCGGGTACAGGAGTCACAGAGCTCGTGCTCGCCCTCGACGCAGGCAATGAACTAGTTGCCATCGACTCCACCAGCTATGTGCCTGAAAGTTTGAGCCATGTGGCTAAGCTTGGTTATCACAGAATGCTCTCCGCCGAAGGCATTATTGCCCTCTCCCCTACGCTGGTTGTCGGTTCAGATGTGATGGGACCTGAAACCACACTAAAGGTATTAAAACAAGCGAATATCCAAGTCGTGCAATTACCCGCAACAAATGATGAACCACAACTGATGAACAATGTGGATACCTTAGGTCACTTACTCAATCGCCAAGAACATGCGGTTAAATTAAAACAAGATTTACATCAACAACTGCAAAGCTTAGCGGGTAAAAAACAACAAGTGCGCGATGCGGGCTCTCAGCCAAAAATTCTCTTCATGCTGTTACAAGAAGGCCGCGGTGCTCGGGTTGGCGGTAAAGGCACAGCCGCAGATACTATTATCGAGCTGTCTGGCGCACAAAATATCGCCGAGTTTGATGGCTACAAAAGCATGTCTCAAGAAGGGATTCTGTCCTTGCAGCCCGACATTATTTTGCTGTCAAAGCGTAGCGATAAACCCACAGATCAAACTAATGCACAAATTGCTCAAGAACTGTTGAAAGAGATGCCACTACTCGCCCATACCCCAGCAGGTGAAAACGGCCATATTCAAACACTAGCACCGCAAGCCCTTCTCGGTGGTTTAGGCATCAGTGCCATAAGCGCCGCGGATACGCTCGCCAGCACATTGCTCAAGCAAAACCATTCACAAACGCAGCGATGAGTACAGTTAGCACTAATTAACCCCAGATAAAAATAGAAAGGATATTTGAGATGTTCCTCAACCGCTGGCTCTGGCCGAGTCTAGTCACACTGTTAGCCCTAAGCGGCTTACTCTCGGTCAGCACTGGCCCTGTTAGCATCAGCTTTGTCGACGCCCTAAATGCAGTGTTCAATTGGGCTACCCAGCAAAATATCGGCAATATTGCGCCCCACGAGCAACTAGTAATCAACAATGTGCGCTTACCACGGACATTACTGGCGTTAGCAGTAGGCGCTACGCTCGCACAGTGCGGCGCGGTAATGCAGGGGCTTTTTCGCAATCCCTTAGCGGATCCCGGTATTATCGGAGTGTCATCCGGCGCAGCACTTGGCGCAGCCATCTGTATCGTGCTGTTACCCAACGCGAATCCGTTGATGATCCCCATCAGTGCGTTTGCATCGGGATTAGTGACCACCCTTATCGTCTACCGACTCGCCAGCAGCCCAACAGGTACATCGGTCGTATTATTACTTTTGTCGGGTGTTGCCATAGCTGCGCTGGCAGGCGCAGGAATAGGTGTTCTCACATATCTTGCCAACGACATGGCGCTACGTGACTTAACCCTATGGCAAATGGGATCGATTGCAGGTGCGCAGTGGCTATATGTCAGCCTTTGTCTTGTGACCTTAGCGCTACTGAGTTGGCGATTTCACCAAGATGCGGCGGCACTCAATGCCTTGCTGCTTGGCGAATCCGAAGCACGCCACTTAGGGATAGATGTCGATAGGCTCAAACTTAGGCTTATTTTGCTTTGCGCCTTAGGGGTTGGCGTAAGTGTAGCTGCAACAGGAATTATCGGCTTTATCGGCCTCGTCGTGCCGCATTTAGTGCGCATGATGTTAGGGCCAGATCATCGCCAACTGCTGCCCATCAGCGCACTTTTAGGTGCAGCCCTATTGGCATTGGCCGATATCGGCGCGCGCGCTTTTTTACCGCCTGCCGAGTTACCCGTTGGACTCGTCACCGCGCTCATCGGTGCGCCTTTCTTCATCTTTTTACTACTGCAACAGCGCAGTAAGCTAATCTAAGCGAGTTTTTATGGCTGCAACATCCTTTGCAAATCAACCATCACAATCGACAACTTATTCAGCTAAGGCGCAATTTGATCGCACCGAGCTCAGCATTTGTCAGCTCGATGTCAGCATCGGTCCAAAAACCGTGCTCAGTGATATTAATGTACAGTTTCAATCGGGTGCGGTAACCGCCCTACTCGGCCCAAATGGTGCGGGTAAATCCACCCTGCTTAAAGCCCTTTGCCAAGAAATCAGCACACCAAGGCAAAGTATACGACTAGGCCATAGCCAGCTGGCGGATTGGCCTAGGAGCGAGCTGGCAAAATCCTTAGCTGTACTGCCGCAACACGCCAGCCTCACCTTTCCTTTCACTGTGTCAGAAGTCGTAGCAATGGGCTTATATCCCTTAACCATCAGTAAGATAGAAGGTGATGCGTTAGTTACCGAGCAACTGGCGCAAGTGGGCTTAACCCATCTGGCTAAGCGCAGCTATCCAACCCTCTCTGGCGGCGAGAAACAGCGAGTCCAACTCGCCAGAGTCTTAACTCAACTCAGGCAATCGCCGTTTCCGCCCGTACTATTACTGGATGAACCAACATCGGCGTTAGATCTTGCCCAGCAGCACAGAGTACTTGAATTAGCCCAAAACTTAGCTCACCAACAAGGCTACACTGTAATAGTGGTACTGCATGACTTAAACCAAGCCGCGCGCTATAGCGATCAATTAATTGTGTTAAAACAAGGGCGAATCGTCAGTGAAGGCACGCCATCCGATGCTCTGTCGGTTGATACCATTAGGGAAGTATGGGACTACGAGCCCGTATATATCCCCTCCCCTCAGGGTGGACACCCACTGATTTTTTAATGGAAAGAAGATATTCATTTTACGTTTTTGAGATCTAATGTGGGTATAATCGCTGCGTTTACACTTTAGCTATCACCTTTTAGCCACAGCCGCATTAATTCAGGCAGAGCCAAGATGAAACCCACTATCTCGACAGAAACTCAACAAGAAGCACTAGTCGCAGCCAAAGCCACCCAAAAGCCGGGCCAAACCAAAGAGCAAACTAAACTCATTGCCCAAGGGATTGAAAAAGGTATAGCTGAATATAAAAAGCTGCAAAAAGCCAAAGCTCGCGAACGGGATAAAGCACGTAAACAACAGTTGAGAGCAAAATCTCGCACAGTTAATGACACTGATGAACTAGAGGATTCAGACGCATTATTCGAATCTCAACGTCAGTTCACCACCGCGACTTGGATTGCCATAACGCTTTTACTATTAAGTTGGGTAGGGTTTGCCGCATATATCTTTGCAGATTAAAAGCTATGATTTATATATAAAAATTAAGACATCCATATATCACTTGTTAGGCAATATCCTCTAATACCTTACACACATCATTAATTGAAAAAATATTACCGTTAAGGCTTGCTCGGTCTTTTGATATATTCAGAACGAGCCTAAATACATTGTTCGCATCAGGATAACGGGCAAGCTTTAAAATGATGTCATCACCACTTTCTTCTGCAGACCGAAAATCCCAGCCCTTCCCTGATAAATCAAAAATCACTTCCGCCGTTTCAGTATTGATTAACACTGGCGCATAAACCCAATGCGACATTCGCATCTCACTGGGGTTGATATCCAGTGTTAACTTACCATTTTGAAAAAACAACTTAGTGTCCATAAACAGTCCCTGAGTAACAAGTATCACAAGCGATAGGCCGATAGCTTGTATATTGAACCCCATATCCATTTATTGTCCATACCACATCACTTCTAACACGAACCGTTTACGCTCATTACATCAGGCAAAACCGTTAAATACTTAAGCGAAAAAAAGACAAAAAAAAGCCTGCTCAATGAGCAGGCAAAGACATATTTCAAGCGTCCCTTTCGGGGAAGTACATTACCGCGCTAGCGGGAAAAACCTGGCATATCCATGCAAAAACATCAATATGCTACTTGAGTCTAAACACGCCAAAAAAGGCGATACAAAGGTTGATGGATGATGGAAACTAAAACTTTAAGGAGGGTTAGGCCTTAAAGCTCATGGCGAATAAACCGCCACGCAAAACATCAGTGTTAAACCAAGTGTTTTGCCAATAAATATGGTTGTTGCCTGTATAAGACATAGTCAATACTCCTAAATTAGTTGTGATTAAGTACTCTAGTGAAGCTTGGCTCGGTTCCTTGGAACTAGAGATTCTCATATCCGTTGAGACGACTTGTCACTCAGGTCCTTGGAGAAAAATATCCATCCTGGATAGACTAGAGAGGAAAGGCGTAGTGCCTAATCCACGAAAGTAATTATATGGATTTGTAGTTTTATTACAACCTTTATTTGTATTTTTTTTGATTAAGGCTTTTTAATGTAATTAAATTACACAATTATAGTGAGGTTAATGGCGATCTGTTTCACAGAAAAACAGAAATAACCCTGTAAATATCTAATAAATAAGATATTACAGAATTATTTCTTTTTGTTACTAGGGCGTGTTGACGTTTCGAGATTAAATTTTGTTCGCTCTGGCAAGCTCGTGATCGCGAAACGAGGAGTGACGTGTAGTTATTCTACTCAAATGACGAGTGACAAAGAGCAAGAGCTTGCCAGACGAACCCTTCGGGCAGCGTTTGGCTGGCATTTCTGCTGCGTTATCGCCCGTTTATGTAGAATAACTACACCGCACGGGCTTTACCTTGCATAAAAGCCAGCCAACTCGCTGCAAAAATAACCCTGAAACGTCAACACGCCCTACCCGTTAGCGATTGATCAGATATTGATACAAGCCCACCAGCGGACTCGCTGTAGGTTTGCCGTAGAGCGGATCACCTTCTGTTGCACTGCCTGCAATATCTAAGTGTGTGTAAGCCAAGGGAATAGGGGCATTAACCCCATGATCAAATAGCCCCGACGCTTTCAGTAAAAATGCCGCGGGATACTGATGTCCACGGGCGGTAATCGATGATGGCGCATTATTGGAAGATAATATTTCAGCAGCGCCTGACACATCGCGGATCTTAGCGAAGTCTTCAGGGCGTAATGTAGACACTTCAAAGGGCTCACCCCATTGAGTCGCCTGCTGCTGTAAAGTGACAGCGCATTGCTGTGAACTCGCCACAGAGTTTTCCACCGCCGCGGGATAGCTGCCATAACAACGTACGACATGACCTGTGAGTGTTGCTACCGAAAACATCTCAGGCTTCACCGCCGACACGGCTTTGATACGTAAATGGCTCAGTAAATCCGCCAGCACTAAGCGCCCTTCAGCATCCGTATTACCAATTCGTACCCGCACACCCGCATGGCTCGTAATAATTTCATCGGTCACGAAGGCTTCGCTGCCTATGCTGTTACGCACTAAACCTAACTCGGCAATGACTCGAATACCTTTAGGCTTTAGCATTGACAGAGTTTTAAATAAACCCGCCACGGCAGAAGCGCCGCCTTTATCACGACTCATACCCGCCATAGCGCCGCCGACTTTCAGATCGGCGCCGCCGGTATCGTAAATCACGCCCTTACCCGCAAACAGGAAAGTGCGAGTCACTTGACCCTCAGGCAGATACTCTAGCTTCACCACGCGAGGCTGATGACGACCGACGGCAAAAGAAGAACGCGCCACAGCACTGAGCAGCGGATAATCACGCTCTAAAATATCTCTGTCTTCTACCACTGCGGTTTTGATCACGCTGCCCGCAAACGATTGTAAACAATAGTCCGCAAAGGCTTTAGCCGACATGCGCTCAGGTTCAGTACCACACAAATCCCGCGCTAATAGGCGGCCAGCTTCTAAGGCATTGAGCAAATTGCTGTTATGGGTTGATGAAGATAATAACCCTATGGCCTCAAATGCAGGTGTTAAGCCCGTCGCTTCACGCAGCTCTAAGGTTTGCCACAGTTCTTGACCGCAGGCTAATGCTGCAACTTCAGAGGCAAAACTAAAACGTGAGTCCTTCGATGGCACTACATATAACAATGGACGTTTTGCGCCTGCGTCTTTTGCAATGGCAATCGCCGCCCTTGCAGCATTGGCATAGACTCGCACGTCCACATACTCGTCATTCACTTGGGTGACAGGGGCAATGATCAAACGCCCTCCCGCAAGCCCTGGGGCAAACAGTAATGTCGGGCTCTTACCCACGCGCTTATCCACGTGGGCACCGTGCTGAGCCAATAAACCTATCTCATCAAAACCGATAGAATCCAGATCGGGCGTCACCACCACAACCGCATCCCAGCCTTCACCATCAAAAATAGCATTTTCTGCTTTTACATCAACGAAGTTAACTTGAAACATGACCCATCCTTTTTCATTATTGTGCCTGCATTATTCCCGCTCTATCGCTTAATTACCAATCTAAAAGTGGTACCGACACTCCCAGAAAAAATCGAACTGGAAACTTTGGCTGCCAGCTCACCAAAAGCCTGTGACGCTGAGATTATTTGGCTGCACAGAATGTGGTAGAATGGCCGCAAATTTGCCCTATACCCACAAGACCTTATGAGGGACACTCAAGTGACAGCCTTAAGTCAGTTATATCCGCAGCCATTATGGCAATGGTTCGAACAAATTTGTGCGATTCCCCATCCATCTAAGCATGAGCAAGCCTTAAGCCAGCACATTCAAGCGTGGGCTAAAAGCAAACAACTTGCCGTCGTTGAGGATGCCGTTGGCAACTTGATCATCCGTAAACCTGCGACGCCGGGTATGGAAGATCGTAAAATCGTGGTTATTCAAGCCCATATCGATATGGTGCCACAAAAAAATGCCGATAAAGTGCATGATTTTACTAAAGATCCTATCGAAGCTTATGTCGATGGCGATTGGGTTAAAGCCAAGGGTACAACCTTAGGTTCAGATAACGGTATTGGCATGGCATCGGCTTTAGCCATTTTAGGCTCTGATGATATCAAGCACGGCCCATTAGAAGTGCTGCTGACGATAGATGAAGAAGCGGGCATGACAGGCGCCTTCGGTTTACAGGCTGGCATGTTAGACGCAGACATTCTGATCAATACTGACTCAGAGCAAGAAGGTGAAATCTACATGGGCTGCGCCGGCGGTGTCGATGCTCAAATCACCCTGCCTATGGTGTGGCAAGCGTCTGAGCAAAGTTACTCAGCCTTTAGCCTGCACTTATCAGGCTTAAAAGGGGGTCACTCTGGGGTGAACATTCACTTAGGTCGCGGCAACGCCAACAAGTTATTGGCGCGTTTCCTCTTTGAAAACGCAGATGATTTAACGTTGGAGTTGACCCAATTTAGCGGCGGTTCACTGCGTAATGCGATTCCACGGGAAGCCAACATCAGCTTTATGTTGCCAGAAGAAAACGTCAGCGCCTTAAACGAAAAAGTCGCTGAGTTTGAAGCGCTTATCCGCACCGAACTCGCCATTGCCGATCCCGATATGCGTTTAGTGTTAAACACTATCCCAACGCCAAAACGTGTGATGAGCGAAAACAGCCAAAATACCCTGATCGATTTGCTGCATGTGTGCCCGAACGGCGTGATCCGCATGAGTGATGAAGTCGAAGGTGTGACTGAAACCTCGCTCAACGTTGGCGTTATCAGCACTAACGATGAAGAAGTCACTATCCTGTGCCTTATCCGCTCGCTGATCGATTCTGGCCGTACTCAAGTCGAAGGCATGTTAACTGCGCTGACCAACTTAGCCGGAGCCGATATCGATTTAAGCGGTGCTTACCCAGGCTGGAAGCCAGATAACAGCTCACCTGTAATGGCAATAGTGCGCGAAACCTATCAAGACATTTACCACAAAGAGCCAGTGATCATGGTGATCCATGCAGGTCTCGAGTGTGGCCTATTCAAGAAACCCTATCCAGACATGGACATGGTCTCGATTGGTCCCACCATTCGATATCCACACGGTCCAGACGAAATGGTAAACATCACCACAGTCGGCCAATATTGGACCTTATTATTAGCCGTACTCGAGCGTATTCCAGTCAAGGCTTAATATTCTAACCTTACCCAAGCTCACTCAATTCAAGGCCACATCTGCTCAAGTCAGATGTGGCCTTATTTTTACCGCGGATTCTATTTGTGTAGAAATGCCATCGATAAAATTTTTATGAAAGAACTGAATAACTTGAATTTTCTACTATAGTTGTTCTGTCTTACCCTAACGTATTTTTGCTTATCGCGCTTTTAGAGATAACCGCTTTCCCCTTCAATACTGTGACCTTAAGGAATAGAGATCATGAAATTTGGTAAAATCTTGTCTGCCGCCGCACTACTGCTCAGCAGTAACCTCAGTTTCGCCGAAGAAGTCCCCAAAGCCGTTATCGACCTAGCCGATTCACTGATGCCATTAGGCAGAGAAGTGGTACTGGTGAATGCTGTTAAAGCGCAAAATGCCCAAGGCAAAAGCTTAGATTCAATCAAAACATTAGATGAAAAATGGATTGCCACCGCAGGTATTGATGACTTTATGTCATCCCTGATGAACAACGAAGCGGCCAAGTTTCTCACGACCTTCGAAGCCAGCAAACCTTACTACCAAGAAATTTTCCTCATGGACAATCAAGGCGCGAACGTCGCCATGATCAGTAAAACTTCAGATTATTGGCAGGGTGATGAGGATAAATGGCAAAAATCATTCGCCAATGGCAAAGGCGATAAACACATAGGTCCGGTCAAATTTGACGAGAGCTCCCAAGCCTATCTAGTACAAATTTCTATTCCAGTGATGGATGGCGATGCTGCAATTGGTGCTATCACGATTGGGATCAACCTAGATCAATTTGGACTCTAATTACCAGAGAACGCCAGTGATGGGCTGCATCCTCTTACCACAGAGGTTATTGCGGCTCTCACCTTTTCAGTGCATCAATCAAGGAGGGCGTGACTATGGAATGGTATAAAGATCTATCCGTTAATCAGAAACTGACTTATCCAAGTCTGCTACTCGCTGGCGTAGTCATCTTCGCCTCTTCAACTGGCATTTTAGGACTCAAAGCCTTAAATCACAGCGCGAATACACTCGCGCTTGAATACTTACCTAGCCAATCTGAACTACTACAAGCCGATAAAGAGCTTTATCAAGCTCAAGTGGCCGAGCGCAGCCTGATGTTTGTTAACGTGGGCACAGACTCTTACAACGACCTTTTAAAGCAGCACACTAATAGTATCTCTCTCGTTAAAGAACATATTGATAAGTTTGCCGATGTGACCACAAGTCCCATCGCTAAAGATAAGCTCAATGAATTAAATCACAGTTTCGATACTTGGCGAGCGACAACCACAGAAATCAGTAATCAACGCACCCAAAATGGCCGTAACGGTAGAACGACGGCGATTGATCTTAGTTTCGGTCAAGTAGCAACGCAATTCGAGCAACTACACCAGAACATTAATCATTTAATCAATGATTTAAATAGTAATACTACCGCAGCGATAGCCCAAGTAGATGATGATGCCAATCATGGACAACAGATGCAGTTAATTGCCTTAGCCATCAGTCTCTTGATCTGTATACTCTTTATCGTTGCACTGCCTAAACTCATCAGCAAACCGCTGGCGGTTTTACTCGCAAAAATCCACGACATTACCGATGGTGATGGCGATTTGACCGAACGAGTCCACTTAACCTCTAAGGACGAGCTTGGTGATCTCGCCAAGGCATTCAATCATTTTCTCGATAACTTACACGGTATTATCTCGCAATTTAAACAGTCTACATCAGAGCTCAACACCGCTGCCGAAGGTCTAGCCAAAACCAGCGCATCAGCAAAACATAACTTGATGGATCAACAAGCTGCCACCCACAGAATCGCCGATGCCAGCGATCATATTGCCGCCTCAGTACAAGAAGTATCAGTCAGTGCCAGTCATGCCGCCGATGCCGCTAAACAAGCCGACGTATTTACCGCCGACGGTCAGGCAAGAGTGAAAAAAACCATCAATGTGATTCGTGAACTTGCGGGAGATGTAGGCACGGCAGAAATGCAGATCAATAAACTCGAACAGGAAGGCCAACATATCGGCCGCGTGCTTGAGGTGATTCAAGCCATTGCCGAACAGACGAATCTATTAGCCCTTAACGCCGCAATTGAAGCGGCGCGAGCAGGCGAACAAGGACGCGGGTTTGCAGTGGTTGCAGATGAAGTACGATCCCTTGCCTCTAAGACTCACCAATCAACCGAAGAAATTAAATTGATGATCGCCAATGTGCAAAATGGCACTCAAAGCGCTGTGGCAGCGATTAATATCGGTAATGAAAAGGCTATCTCAAGCGTAGAAGCCGCCAGTAATGCCGGTGAAGCCTTAGCGCATATTGCAGAAATGGTCAGCCAAATTAGTGAGATGAACAATCAAATCGCCCTCGCGGCTAAAGCGCAAACCACTATGGCCAACGAGAGCCATCAAAATATTCAACACATTGCCGAACAGTCGGAGGAAAGTCTACGAACCACTGATGAAATCTACGCAGCAAGCGTACAACTCTCGTCAATGGCGAGTAATCTCACGGCGCTGGTCAGCCGCTTTAAACTGTAATTTTTGAGGGTGAAAGCTTTTATATAAGTTACCTTTTGTAAATCAGTGATGTTTGAAAAGTCCCCTCTAACGAATAAGGGAGCATAAACCTGCCGCAGTGATTATCTGAATTCAGGTGCTCCCTTATATTTAAACAGCAAAGCTAGCACTGATTAGCAGCGCTTAACCACTAAGCCTCTTGCCGCGCGTAAGTTGACTAACATAGGTAACATCAACGCAAGGATCACTATCAGCATCCCTACCAATTGAATTTCCGTCACCGCCTGCCCCATGGCTAACGCCGTTAATGCTGCAAAAACGGGCACGAGATTAAAAAAAATCGATGCCTTAGCGGGGCCAAGCGCCTTAACACCGTTAATCCAAAACAGATAACCGAGCACAGTGGCGAACAAACCTATGTAGAGCACGCTAGAAAAAGCCGTTGCCGACAGTTCCATCAACTCCAGCCAAGGGTGAAACTCACCTCGGCCAAGCCCAACCACGGACATAGACACACTGGCAGCTATCATACTCAGCAAGGTAAAGGGCAACACAGGCAACCAATGGCCGACCCGTTGCGAACAAATGGTATAACCACTCCACGCCAACATGCCGGCGGCAATCATCACATAACCTTGGTTAAAACTAAAGTTGAGCAACTGCTGCACACTACCGTTGGTGATCACTAGCAGTACGCCCGCCAATCCACCCACTAAGCTAAACACTTGTTGTCTGCTGAGCCATTCACGCTGTAATAGCGCATTGACGATTGAAGTCACCAGCGGGCTGAGCGCCATAATCAAGGCACCATTGGCAGCAGAGGTATGCTGCAGGCCATTAAATAACGCCAGATTTAAGCCGCCCACACCAATCACACCCACTAACGCTATGACAATATATTGCACCAAACTCAATTTGGGCCAAGCCTGACGAGTAAAAACGATATATAACGCTAGAGTCACAGCCGCAATGGTAAAACGCCAGAAGACGAGGGACTCTCCTGACATCTCCTCCAGCACTCGCTTAGCAATCGGAAACACACTGCCCCAGCTAAAAACGCAAATCAGTAGACAAACGAATGTCATGTAAGGTGTATGGGATTTCATATCGGCCTCTAGGGAGGTAATTGGGATTGAGCTTAGTTTATAAGTTTCATATATTATTAAAACCAACAAGATTGAGAGCTTAAATTCCAAATATGAAACTTAATTATTCCTTAGACGATATGCGCTTATTTTGGGTGGTGGCACAGCAAGGGAGTTTTAAGCTCGCGGCGCAGCACTTAGGCATTCCACCTTCAACCTTAAGCCGTCGAATCAATCTGTTAGAACAATCCTTAGGTCTGCGTTTACTGCACAGAGACGCCCATAGAGTCAACCTTACCGCCACAGGTCAGCGGTATCTCGAACGCTGCGGCCCGCTATTTATCGAGTTAAACCAGGTATCTGGTGAGTTGCATGCGGATAAACATCAAGCGGTTGGCAAATTGCGGATCTCGGCGCCCATCAATACAACCTATCGCTGGCTAGGTGAATCACTCAACGCCTTCCAACGGCATTATCCCAATATTGATATCGATTTAAGTCTGTCGAACATGAATATCGATGTCAGTGAAAACGCCATCGATATCGCCTTTCGAGTGGGCGAACCTAAAGATCCCGATTGGATTGCAAGGCCACTTACCACGATTAGCTTTGTACTTTGCACCAGCACATCGGCAACGCAGTGGCATGCGCTGCAATCCATTGAAGAGCTGGATCAGCATCCGGTTATCATCGCCAAGCCCACAAAAACGTGGCGTTTACAGCACAATAGCACAGGGCAAAATGTCGAGTTTGAACCAATGGGGAATATCAAACTAGCCGTCGATGATATGGCGATTGCCTGTCAGGCCGTGGTGGCGGGGCTTGGGATTGGACTCATACCCATCAGCATGGCGAGTGAACAGATACGAAGTGGCAAACTCATTCAAATACTGCCCGAGTGGCAAGGTATTCCGCGCACCGCCTACTTGATGTATCGCGATCGGGACAACCTGCCCTTACGGGTCAGACTGTTAATTGATTTTATGCTGGCAAATCCACCCGAGGCTTATTGAGCCAATATAGGCTATTGTGCTCCACCCACTAGAGAGCTAAATCCAGCTGAGTCTGGCCGTTTAAGCTTGTGGCGACGACAAGAGTAGAATCAGTAAGGCCAACTGAAATCCCCAATAGACGAATGCCACGGCCTTCTTGCCTTTCCATAGCCTGTGCGAGTAGCTCATAGAACATTACAATCGAGACTTCATCGCTGCGGTGCTCAATTGTAGTCTGCTTGAAATCGTTAAACTTAAGTTTGACCACCTGTTTATGTATTTTGCGTTCCTTAGCACTGCGACTTAAACGCAACGACAGTTCTTGGATCAAACTCGGCATCACCTGCTGGCACTGCTCTAAGCTATAAATATCCTTTGCTAACGTGGTTTCAACACCCACTGATTTGCGCTCTCTGTCGGCAGAAATACCCCGTTCATCTATGCCTTGGGAACGCTCAATCAACACGCCACCAAACTTACCGAATCGCGCTAAGAGCTCAGGTTTAGAATAAGCTTGCACATCACCACAGGTATTGAGCCCGAGCGAAGAGAGCTTTTCTGCGGTGACTTTACCAACACCGGGAATTTTACGCAGCGATAAGGTCTTAACAAACTCAGAAAGCGTCTCTGGCGTAATGACATATTGGCCGTTTGGCTTGTTCAGATCCGAGGCGACCTTAGCTAAAAATTTTACTGGTGCGATACCCGCCGATGCGGTTAAACCCGTTTCGGCTAAGATATCGCGACGAATCGCTTGGGCAATCAAGGTCGCAGAGCCCTTATATTGTTGGCACTCACTCACATCCAAATAAGCTTCATCTAAGGAAAGCGGCTCAATTAATTGGGTATATCTGGAAAATATTTCACGAATTTGTAGCGACACTTCTTTGTAAACCTGCATCCGGCCTGGTACTAAAATCAGCTCAGGGCACAACTTAAAGGCATAAGCCGTCGCCATTGCTGAACGTACACCGAATTTACGTGCCTCGTAACTGCAAGTACTAATAACACCGCGACGGTCGCTACTGCCACCCACAGCTAAAGGCTTGCCACGGTACTCAGGAAAGTCGCGCATTTCCACTGCAGCAAAATAGCAGTCCATATCGATATGAATAATTTTTCGCACGTTGAATTCCTCCAACGCCAAAATACTGTATATAAAAACAGTAATCAAGTATTCCTGATAGATTTGGGCCAATAAGATGTGGCCTAGCGCTGGAAAAGAGAACAAGACAAGTGTGAGGAACAACAGACATGCTTAATAACTGAGTTTCCTAGGCCATTACACTCAGTGACCTAGGTATTTACTCAACCTAACAATCTAAGGCTCACATCTTAGTTTGCAGGTAGTTTTGCAATCCAACACGGTCAATAAGCCCAAGTTGTTTTTCGAGCCAATACATATGGTCAGACTCTGTATCGTCGAGTAATACTTCAAGGATTTCGCGGGTCTGGTAATCTTGCTTCTGCTCACACAGTGCAATCACTTTGCGCAAATCGTCCGCGACCTTGTATTCATAGGCGAGATCATTACGTAGCATTTCTTCTACATCTTTACCTATGTTCAATGCCTCACGGGCGGCAACATTGGGTGTACCTTCGAGGAATAAAATGCGCTGCACTAATTTGGCTGCATGGGCTTTCTCATCATCTGACTCATGGGCGATACGCTCATAGAGTTCTTTCAGGCCCCAATCTTCGTACATATGGGCATGGACAAAATACTGATCCATTGCCGAGAGTTCTCCCGTTAGGAGTCGATTTAACGCATCGAGGACGTCTTTATCGCCTTTCATATTTTGCTCCTATTGGTCGCTAATTTGCGATTGTAGATAATTTTGAATACCGGTTAGCGTAATGAGCTCTTGCTGCGACTCAAGCCAATCTAAGTGCTCTTCTTCGTCTTCGAGAATATCTTCCAGCAGATCGCGGCTCACATAGTCCTGTTCAGCTTCACACAAGCTGATCGCATCACGCAGCAATGTAAGCTGCTCTTGCACCATGGCCAGATCGCAATCGAGCATCTCTTGGCTATGTTCACCAATGCGAAGTTTTTCGAGTTGTTGCAGATTAGGCAGACCTTCCAAAAACAGCACTCGCTCGATGAGCTTATCGGCATGCTTCATATCTTGGATGGATTTTTTGTATTCGACGTGGTTTAACTTCTCTAAGCCCCAATGTTTAAACATGCGGGCATGGAGGAAATATTGATTGATGGCGGTCAACTCACAGGTAAGCACCCGATTCAGTTGCCCAACCACTTTAGGATGACCTTTCATAAGTTACTATCCTTGGTAAGCGTGAAAAGATTGATCTAAATCAAGCTTCTAGCCTAGTACAATTTATCGACCAACTCAAATTATCTTTATATTTCACTCACTTAATGATGAAAAGCATTCTCATTCCTGCTTAGATTAACTTGCTATCCCACTCTAATCCCAAGGATAAATCTCAAATGATTAACCCGTGTAAGAAAATACGAGGCAAAAAATAGCTCCCTAAATCGGAGGCTATGATCGAATCAAGACTATTTAGATAATGCGGTCTTTCGTTAACTTCTCACGACGTGCTTCTTCAGCGGCCATACGACGTTTACGTTTGTCACAAGGGTCATCACAATCACACGCTTTTTCAATCCCTAGAACACCTAAACCGCCACAACTTCCTTCAACGGCTTTGCGCTTGATGAGATAACCAATCGACATGAGCAAAAAGAAGACTAACAAGATCACAAATGCCGCGATAAAAGAGGTCATGGTTTACTCCAAAAACTAAATAAGGAAAGGCTTGAAGGCGTCGCTGTAATAGACCTTAAATCCGTCGCCTTGCTTTTCGATTAGCATTATCGCCAAGTGTTCCTTCTTGGCAAGCTCCAATGATGCTTCTGTGCCCAAAACCATCATGGCCGTCGCAAAACCGTCGGCCGTCATACAATTTTGATGCAATACAGTCACGGATGCTAACTTATGATTTATCGGCAAACCAGTACGCGGATCGATTATATGCGTAAAACGTTGGCCGTCTTCTTCATAATAATTACGATAGTCGCCAGAGGTCGCCATCGCCATAGTACCAGGTGCAATAACCTGCTGTACGGCTTCAGAGCCATCATTGGTCGGTTGCTCTATAGCAACACGCCAAGAGCTTCCATCACCTTTGGCACCTTTGATACTCAGTTCGCCACCGATTTCAACTAAATACCCTGTCGCGTGGTATTTATCAAGAATGGAAGCGATCTTATCAACCCCAAATCCCTTCGCGATTGATGATAAATCTACATATAAATAGGTGTTGTGCTTACTTAGACGGTTGCCTTCAATGGAAAGTTCACTAATCCCTGTTTTGGCTTTAGCCGCATCAATATCAGCCTGTGTCGGAACTTTCGTTGGACGCTTATCAGGTCCAAAACCCCACAGATTAACTAAAGGACCTAAGGTAATATCAAGTGCCTTATCCGTCACTTGATATAAACGTATTCCCTCTTGCACCACTTTTATGGTATCCGGTGAGACTTCAACACTTTGCTCCAATGGCAATTGGTTGAAACGGGATAATTCTGAATTAGGCCGATAGGTCGACATCTGGTCATTGACTAGCTCAAGGGCTAAATCAATCTCCGCTTGAAGTAACTGCGCCGTCGGCATCTGCTCATTCGGGACGACTTTAATGTGATAAGTCGTGCCCATAGTGCTGCCGGCCAACGAAATGACTTCGTTTTGCTTTGAACAGGCTGAAACAAAAAAGGCCAGTCCCACGAGGACTAGCCAGTTAAATGAATACTTTAACGCTGAGGTATTGATCTTTAAGGTCTGAAACATAGTGACCTACTACTCTTATTTGGGCCCTTAAATGCAAAAGTTGCAGATGAAAGGTTAACCTCAACATCTGCAACTTTTCTATCTAGGACTAATGAACATTAGCCGCCGAAGTCATCCAACAGGATGTTTTCGTCTTCGACACCAAGATTTTTCAACATACCAATGACGGCAGCGTTCATCATTGGAGGTCCACACATGTAGAACTCACAATCTTCTGGAGCATCATGGTTTTTCAGATAGTTTTCATACAATACGTTATGAATAAAACCTGTGTAACCATCCCAGTTATCCTCTGGTTGAGGATCTGAAAGTGCCACATGCCATACGAAGTTATCATTCTCAGCCGCTAGGCCGTCGAAATCTTCTACGTAGAACATTTCACGCTTAGAACGTGCACCGTACCAGAAGCTCATCTTACGTTTAGACTGAAGACGCTTCAGTTGGTCGAAGATATGTGAACGCATTGGCGCCATACCCGCACCACCGCCGATAAACACCATTTCTGCATCGGTATCTTTCGCGAAGAATTCACCGAATGGGCCAGAAATTGTCACTTTATCGCCAGCTTTTAAGCTCCAAATGTAAGATGACATCTTACCGCAAGGCAGAGTCAAGTTACGTGGTGGAGGCGTAGCAATACGCACGTTCAGCATAATAATACCGAACTCTTCTGGGTAGTTAGCCATTGAGTATGCACGGATAGTTTCTTCATCAACCTTAGATTCAAGATTGAAGAAACCGAAGTGTTCCCAGTCGCCACGGTATTGTGCAGGTACATCAAAATCTGCATATTTAATATGATGAGCAGGTGCTTCGATTTGAATATAACCGCCAGCACGGAATGGTACAGACTCGCCATCAGGAATTTGCAGCTTCAGTTCTTTAATGAAAGTGGCTTTGTTATCGTTAGAGATAACTTCACATTCCCATTTCTTGATACCGAAGATTTCTTCGTCAAGCTCGATTTCCATATCGTTCTTAACGTTAACCTGACAAGAAAGACGACAACCTTTACGGGCATCACCTTTGCTGATGTGGTCAAGTTCCGTTGGCAGAATATCGCCGCCGCCAGACTTAATCACCACGCGACATTGGCCACATGAGCCACCGCCACCACACGCACTCGATACGAAGATACCGCTGTTAGCCAAAACGCCTAACAACTTACCGCCCGCACCGGTTGTAATCGCTTTTTCAGGATCGTCATTAATGCCGATCGTGATGTCACCACTAGCCACTAACTTAGACTTAGCGAATAAAATCACTAATACCAAGATGAGGACGATAGCAGTAAACATACTCACACCGAGGTAAACCTCGAGCGGAGTAGATTTAAAAATACCAAGAATATCCATTAACTTATCCTTAGAAGGTCCAATTCAAGAAGCCGTTATGTGTCTCTTACAGAGACACACCTGAAAACGACATGAAACCTAAGGCCATCAAACCAGCGGTGATAAAGGTAATCCCTAAACCACGTAGGCCGTTAGGCACGTCGGCATACTTCAGCTTCTCACGGATACCGGCCATCAATACGATAGCTAATGCCCAACCCACTCCTGAGCCGAAACCAAACACCACACTCTCGCCCAGCTTGTAGTCACGCTCAACCATGAATGATACCGCACCGAAAATCGCGCAGTTCACTGTGATCAAAGGTAAGAAAATACCTAATGCGTTGTACAAAGGTGGAAAGTACTTGTCCAGTGCCATTTCCAGAATTTGAACCAAAGCCGCAATCACACCGATAAAGGTAATGAATTTCAAGAAGCTTAAGTCAGCTTCAGGTGCGCCAGCCCAAGCAAGTGCACCAGGAGCTAGCAGCCCTTGATAGATAACTTGGTTTGCTGGGACAGAGATAGTTAACACTACAACTACCGCAATCCCTAGGCCCATGGCGGTAGTGACTTTCTTAGACACAGCCAAGAAAGTACACATACCTAGGAAGAAGGCCAGTGCCATGTTTTCAATGAAAACAGAGCGAATTAACAGGCTAATATAATGTTCCATCGCACTTACCCTTTTGCTTCAACTTGCTCTGGCTTATAGGTACGAATAATCCAAATCAAAACACCGATCAGGAAGAACGCACTCGGAGGCAGTAGTAGCAGACCGTTTGGTTGGTACCAGCCGCCATCAGAGATCTTGTGCAGGATTTCAACACCGAACAGAGAACCGTTACCAAACAATTCACGTACGAAGCCAACAGCTAACAGAATCGCACCGTAACCTAAACCGTTACCGATACCATCCATAAAGCTCATCATTGGCGGTGTTTTCATCGCGTAAGCTTCGGCACGACCCATTACGATACAGTTCGTAATAATCAGACCGACGAATACCGACAGCTGCTTAGAGATCTGATAAGCATAAGCCTGCAGCAATTGGTCAACCACGATTACCAAAGAGGCAATAATGGTCATCTGTACGATAATACGCACACTGCTTGGAATATGATTACGGATCATTGAGATAAACAGGTTCGAAAACGCAGTTACCGCAGTTAACGCCAACGCCATTACCAGTGCAGTTTCGAGCTTGCTCGTTACCGCTAATGCACTACATACACCAAGTACTTGTAAAGCAATCGGGTTGTTGTTGACTATAGGTCCGGTCAGAACCTGTTTCAGTTCTTTAGCGTCAGACATTAGTTGAGACCTCCATTGCGTGCTTTTTCAATGAAACTCGCAAAACCTTCTTTACCCAACCAGAATGTCAGTGAATGTTGTACACCGTTACTCGTTAAGGTTGCGCCAGATAATGCATCTACACCGTACTCAGTGCTAGCAACAGTTGGGTTTTTCGTTACGCTGATAGCGAGTTTACCTTGCTCATCAAATAACTTTTTGCCATGCCATTTCGCTTTCCACTGAGCATTTTGCACTTCGCCACCTAAGCCCGGCGTTTCGCCGTGCTCGTAGTAGACTAAGCTTTGCACTGTGTTTAGATCAGCATCCATAGCAAGGAAGGCATACATAGTAGACCATAGGCCATAACCATGGATTGGCAGAATGACACTGGTTAATTTACCTTGGCCGTCACGAACAAGATAAACCACAGCCTTATCAGCAACACGTTTCACTGAAGCGATGTCATTCTCAGGTACAAATGAGGTTTTCACATCACGAGACGCTTTACGTTGATCATAAGTGTCAGCATCAACACCCTCAACCCAAGCACCCGTTTTCAAATCGACCAGTTTAGCTTCGATGTGTTTGCCGTATGTATCCAGAATTTGCGCTTTGGTCACTTTGCCAGCTTTAGTATCGATAAGACCAGCGGCTTCCAGAATGTACTTTTGCTTATCAAGCAGTTTATTTTCTGCTTGAGTCGGTCTCAGTAACACTGCTGCAGTAGACACAAATATCGCACAAATTAGACACAGGCCAACGACGATAAATAAGGTTCTGCCGAACGAATCTTTATTACTAGCCACGGGCAATCCTCCGCTTGATATTTGCCTGAACCACGAAGTGGTCGAACAATGGCGCGAACAAGTTAGCAAACAAAATTGCCAACATCATGCCTTCAGGGAATGCAGGGTTAATCACGCGGATAAACACAGCCATTGCACCGATCAAGATACCGTATGCCCATTTAGCTTGGTTAGTAAATGACGCTGACACTGGGTCTGTCGCCATAAACATCATGCCAAACGCAAAACCACCTAACACTAAGTGCCAGTACCAAGGCATTGCAAACATTGGATTAGTGTCACTACCGACAACGTTAAGCAGCGTAGAAATGGCAATCATGCCCACCATTACACCGCCAACGATACGCCATGAAGCGATACGCGTGTAGATGATGACCAAACCACCTAACAGAATCGCTAATGTAGACACTTCACCCACTGAACCTGGAATGAAACCGAAGAACGCATCCCACCAGTTTTGGTTAATTGCGTAATCTAAAGTGCCAGACGCCGCTTGACTCAGTGCAGTTGCACCTGAGTAACCGTCAGCCACAACCCATGAGGTATCACCTGACATATTCAACGGATAAGCGAAGAACAAGAAGGCACGACCCGCTAGTGCTGGGTTTAAGAAGTTACGCCCTGTACCACCGAACACTTCTTTCGCCACGACCACACCGAAGGTGATACCCAGCGCCACCATCCATAATGGGATAGTTGCTGGCAGCGTTAAAGCAAACAGGATAGAGGTAACGAAGAAACCTTCGTTGACTTCATGACCACGGATAGAGGCGAACAGCACTTCCCAGATACCACCGACGGCAAAGGTCACCGCGTAGATAGGTAGGAAGAAACAGGCGCCATACCACATCAGCGCAGGCCAGCCAGAGTTTGCCGTAAGTTCGGTACCGAACATGCTGAACAAGCTCACTTGCCATACGTCAGGGGTAGCAAAACCAGCCACTAAAGCTAATTGAGCTTGTAAACCTACGTTGTACATACCCACGAACATCGCTGGGAAAGCACAAGCCCAAACCGTAATCATCATACGTTTTAGGTCGAGGTTATCGCGAACATGGGTTTTGCCCTTGTTCACTTTACCTGGGGTATAAAAAATCGTGTATGCCGCTTCGAATAGGGCATAAAACTTTTCGTATTTACCGCCTTTTTCAAAGTCGGGTTCAATACGTTCGAAAAAATCTTTCAAGCTCATTAGCCTTCCCTCTCGATCGTATCTAGACAGTCACGCAGATATGAACCGTAGTCATACTTGCCTGGACATACGAACGTACACAGTGCGAGATCTTCTTCATCTAACTCTAACGCGCCTAAAGTAGCAGCACCGTCAAAGTCACCTGAAATCAAGTCACGCAACAACATAGTAGGAAGAATGTCCAATGGCATTACACGCTCATAGTTACCAATTGGCACCATAGCGCGGTCTGAACCACCTGTACTGGTCGTCATGCTGAACAGACGAGAAGGAGCAAGATGTCCTAAGAATGCACGAGTGATAGAATATTTGTCTGAGCCTGGTAATACCCAGCCTAAAAATTCTTTCTCTGTACCTTCTTCTAACAGACTTACTTGAACATGGTAACGACCTAAATACCCTTGTGGGCCAACGGCTGTACGACCATTCAGAACAGAGCCTGAAATTAGACGAACATTGCCATCTAAGGCTTCACCTGCGGTTAATTCAGTCATGCTCGCGCCCACAACAGTGCGTACGAGTCTTGGCTTAGCCGCTTTAGGGCCTGCGATCGCAATAACACGTTCGGTATTGAGTTCACCCGTCGTAAATAGCTGACCAATTGCTATTACATCTTGGTAACCAATATGCCAAACGGTACGTTTTGCAGAGGCAGACAATAAGAAGTGAATGTGAGTACCGACTAATCCTGCAGGGTGCACACCGGCAAATTCTTCAACTTGGGCGTTTGCGGCAGGAATATCAGCGCCAGGCGCTTTACAAAGGTAAACTTTACCGTCAGTAAGTCTTGCTAAGACCTTAAGACCATTAGCAAAATCTTCTTTATGCTCACGGATCACCACAACGGGATCAGCGGCAAGAGGTTGAGTATCTATTGCGGTTACAAAAATACCAGCAGCAGAAGAGTCTACAGCAGGAACTTTGCTAAAAGGACGAGTACGCAAAGCAGTCCATAAACCTGATTCAATCAGATTGTCACGGACTAACTGCGAGTCGAGCGTATCGAGTGCAGTGGCATCATATTTAGCAAAGGCAACGCTGTCGTTTCCTTCCACTTCAATGACAACAGACTGCAGAACACGCTGGGCGCCCCGGTTAATGTCTAATATAGTACCACTGGCTAAAGCCGTATATTTAACGCCTAAATTCTTCTTATCTTCAAAAAGAACTTGGCCTTTTTGTACTTTATCGCCCACTTTGATCTTCATCGTTGGACGTAAGCCAATATACTCTTCACCCAAAGTAGCTACATGTTTAATGGCTGGGCCATTATGGATAACTTGCTCTGGTCCGCCTGCTATAGGCAGTTCCAATCCTTTCTTAATTGTAATCATATCCACAAGCACTACGTTTGAAGGAAAGACAATGCGCCGCGTTCCTGCTAAATACTTAGGTTTTAAACAAAACCTACTGCATTGAGCTAGCGCAGATTTATCACAGAAATGCGATCGCAATCACGCTGGTCGCGCGCATTTTACCCCAATTGACTTGGCATCGCCACGAAAATTATAGGTGATTTCAAACCTAAAATACGGATTGAAAAGAATCATGCGCTACGGCGTTCACCTTCCGACCTAGTGACTGATCAGAAAGAGAGAATATTACGGCCACTGGGTACTATAGCATTAATAATTAAAGATTTAATTTAGCAAAAAGTCGAAACGTCCACTAAACGCAGCCGAAATCGATCTTATTTGTTTCAATTGATTTAAATTCAAACAAAATAAAACTCAATTTAAAAGCGCCATTGATAACCTAAATAGCTAATACGTCCATTTTCCGATCGAATTCCGCTATTTGATGCTGTTGTGACTAATGTCTCATCTAAGAGGTTTTCTACCCTAAAATAAATCTCATGGTGACGGTTAAAATGATAATTCGCCGCCAAATCTACTCGCCATTGTACTGCGATAGGTTGTAATTCAGCGCCAAATTGGCCCATTTCCCGCTCGGATTGATAAAAGACATTTGCATTCAATTCATATTCGGCATATTTCATTCCAGCACTAAAATGCAATTGCTGCTCAGGTAACCAAGCCACTCTATCACCAGCCACAACGCAACCTTGGATTTCGTTACAGCTATTGGTTTGATACTCCGAATTCGAATATTGATAATTAAAAACTAATGGTAACTGTACACTACCGATATCCCACTGGTAGCCAAGACTCAGCTCAACTCCTTTGGTCAGTACATCCACGACATTGCCTTGAACCCACAAACGACTGTCAGCACATTGCGCATACGCATCACAATTCACATGAAGATTATCAAAATCTTGAACGTAGGTTTTGATGTCAGCACTAAAATGCTCACTGGCATATTGGACACTGACTTGATATTGCAATGATACCTGCGCCTCTTGCTCAAGATTCCCCGCACTTGCGGCGGTCCATGAGCGGCGAATATCCGTACTAAAGCGCCAATCTCCAGCATCATATAAAACACCGAGTTGTGGCATCCAATCGCTGTCGGAGAAATCAGCCGCATCCAGTCCTACATAAGCTAAATCGACCTTGCGATTGACGCTCACTTGTTCATAGGCGAGCGCGAGCTTTATCTGTAATTCGTCCCAATTAAACAAGGAATCGATTGCCGAAGTAAATGCAGTTGCATCGTCGGTATAGGCCAATAACGCATTTTGTGCATCACTCACTAAACTCAAGTCCTGCTGCCATAGACTCTGTTGATCGCCAAGGCGCATCTCGGCTTTATCCGTATGATAACGGGCGCTATAGATCATTTGATGGGCACCATACTGATTCACTGATTCAGTTTGTGCCCCAAAGGAGCTGAAATCATTGTCTTGCTGTAAAGAAGCCAGTTCGACGCCATCGACTGTCGGCTGACGTTCAAATGCGGCCAACGCAGCAAGACTCTGGGCATCGAGCATTTGCCCATCAAATTGATTGAGTTGGTTTAATTGCTGCGAATAAGACTGGTAGTAAAAGTCTGTGGTGACCTTATGCCCACCATTGAGCGTAACTTGGTGAGACAGTTGGTACTTATGATGTCGCCCCTGATGTTTATCCGCCGCAGTGGCCGAATACAAACTCATAGGATCTTGTTGCCAATCAGCCTGTGTTAACCCAAGCTGAGAGCGATAACTATCATCATCGAGAAACTGGTAAGTAAACTCAGTCACCTGTGGACTTCTGGCGCCGAGTAAACTCGCGGCGTTGATTTTAAATAAGATGTCTGTCGTTTGGTGGTCTGTGTCTTGACCATTGAGCAAGTGATCTGCGCCGCTATTATCTGCATAATTAACCGCGAGTATCATGCCATACTCTTTTTGCTTAACTCCCCAATTCATATCGACACTGTAGTCTGAATCGGTATTGCCCTCGAGAGTCGCCTTACTATTCTCGGTCTGCTCAGCAACAGGTAAGGTTTGATAACTCACCACCCCAAACGCACCTTGCCCACCGACAGCCATATTTGCCATCGGGGTGGCAGTAACACTCTGTTGTTGCAGCAGATTAGGTAAGAGTTGTAATTGCGGTGCAGAATAAGGCGCAGGTGAGAAATACACTCTATCTTGTAATACCGCAATACCTTGAGTCGCGCTGCGCATGCTGATGCTCGCGGGATTTCCACTCAGATCCGCAGGCAAAACCGTCAAAGCCGTCAATTGACCTAATGCTAAACGATTAGACGTTGAATGAAATGTGTCATTGAGCTTGTTCAATTCAAGCATTTGACTGTGAAGATCATCGGCGAACGTTGTGCTAGAACAGGCAAGAGATACAGAAATTGCACAAAGTGATACAGTGAAGTAACGACTAGGCATACCAAGCTCCCAAAAACTTTGTTAGCGTACGGTGTTTTTGTTATTAACTTGTAAAATAGCTGAATTTGAATGAAAAAAAAAGCGACTCTCGTCGCTTTCTCTTATTTACTTCAGGAAACTGAATTTACTAAAGAAGCACTCTCATACTATAAGAGTGCGAACAATTACAGGTTACCTAGAATTTCATCGCTTAATTTTAGATCGTCATTACGATTAACACTTACGCCTGCCGCAATAATATTACGGGCGATATCTTGTGCTTGCTCTAATGAATGCATCTCATACGTACCACATTGGTATTCGTTCAGCTCAGGGATTTCAGACTGCTCAACCACTTTAAGCACATCTTCCATCGCGGCTAACCACGCATCGGCCACTTGTCGCTCTGTGGGTTCACCAATCAAACTCATATAAAAACCGGTACGACATCCCATTGGCGAAATATCAATGATCTCGACATCGCTGCCATTTAAATGGTCACGCATAAAACCCGCGAACAAATGCTCTAGAGTATGAATACCACGCTCACTGAGGATCTCTTTATTCGGTGCGCAAAAACGTAAATCGAATACCGTAATCGCATCGCCCTTTGGCGTGCTCATATGCTTAGCGATACGAACCGCAGGGGCATTCATCCGAGTATGGTCGACGGTAAAGCTATCAAGTAATGGCATAGGGATCTCCAAATTCTCAGGGCGACATCAACGCCACTGTAACTGTCTATTTATGGCTTGCAAGCATAACACCAAATGAATTACGCCGATAACAAGATAATCTAAGATGAAATCATCTCATATAAATCAGATGCTAATGTGACAGTTTGCAGTAAAAAAACCATCATTTAGTGTTGACGCTGTTGACTGTAAGCATCCTCAGATATTTTATGGTACTGGCGCACACCTTGCTCATACGTGTGGTAGGCATCGTACACCTTTCGCATTAAGGGATCTTGATTCGCTTGATCTTCAATCACTTGTTTGGAAATTTTCTCAAGCTCCAACAACACGTTCTGTGGAAACGCTTTAAGCTCCACACCTTCGTCCTTCACTAACGTTTCAAGGGCGGTCACGTTACGGGTCGTGTATTCATCGAGCATATCTTGGTTAATGGCTCTCGCAGCAACTCTGACTATGGCCTGTAAATCCTCAGGTAAACTCTCAAAGGCAGCTGTATTAATCAAGAATTCCATATTTGAACCTGGCTCATGCCAACCAGGGTAATAGTAATACTTAGCCACTTTATGTAAACCGAAGGCAAGATCATTCACTGGCCCTACCCACTCTGCGGCATCAATCGCCCCCGTTTGCAATGCACCATAAAGTTCACGCCCCGCCATGTTTACAGGTACAGCACCAACGCGTTTCAACACTTCACCACCTAAGCCCGGCATGCGGACCTTCAATCCCTTAAAATCAGCAATGGTATTGATGGGTTTATTAAACCAGCCACCCATTTGCATCCCAGTATTGCCACCCGCAAGGGGAATAATACCAAAGGGTTGATACACTTCAGTCCACAGCTCCATACCACCACCATAGTGAAGCCAGCCATTTATTTCCTGCGCGGTCATACCAAAGGGGATCGATGAAAAAAACTGCGCTGCGGGCGCTTTTCCTCTCCAGTAGAAAGAAGCGGAGTGGGCCATTTGAATTTTACCCTGACTCACACCATCAAATACGGCAAAAGCGGGCATCAACTCACCCGCACCATAAACGCTAATCTTTAACCGACCGTTAGACATTTCATCGACTAAATGCGCAAAACGCTCAGGAGCCATGCCTAAACCGGGGAAGTTTTTCGGCCAAGAGGTCGCAAGACGCCATTCAATAGCAGGTAAAGCGTGGGGAACATCAGTTGCGGCATGGGAGGCAGCTACGCTTTGCGCATCACTGGAGACGGGGTTACAACCGCTCAGTCCCATCAGCAGCACTGAGATAAACAAACTCCCTAACTTACGCATTTTTAATAGTCTCCCTGATGTCAAACGAGCACATGGATCCAACTGACATGGAAATGCACTCAGGATGGGTATCGACAATCACATCGCCCAACCTCTTAAAATAAAACATATTGTTAACACAGAAACTAAGGTAGGGAAACTAGAAACTAAGGTCGGCAAATCCAAAAACGGTCTTAAGTTGGCCTAAAACAAAAAGCCACTCTATGAAGAGTGGCCTTGAAATCTAAGCTAAACAGTATTGCTGAGCGATTAATTAACCGCGACAATTTGGCGTATTAGGTACTTGTGCATTCGCATCCCACTCATTTTGAGTGAAAGTATGAATAGACAAAGCATGCACGCCATTGGCTAACTCATAGGCTAAGTGAGTGTTGACCAATCGATGACGGGCTAATAAACGTAAGCCATCAAACTGCTCGCTTACCAGCACAACTTTAAAGTGGGTTTCTGAATTCGGTGGTACATGGTGACGATTACTTTCGTTAATCACTTCTAAATGGGTCGGCGAGAAGCATTCGGTTAATTTCTGCGAAATAGTGTTAGCCACAGTGCCCTGCACATGAGTATTGGACATATTCGAGTCTCAGAATGGGAAAATCCAGTTGCCGCAGAGTACTGCTTCAAATTGAAAAGATCAAATTCACACTTTCAATTTGTTGATGCCCCACCACTTTATATCAGCCATATTTCGCAGTGCTTCACCATAGGCAGTTAGCGGGAGGCAATTAACCATGGAAATTAACGATGAGTTGTCTAAAGGTATAGTTCCAACGCGGCTCTTTTACTTTCAAACGTTTAGGTAAACTGTGTAACCAGTCACTTTGCATAGGCCAGTGCATGATCAGTAGATCGCCACTGTGCAAACTTATGCTGTACTTGGTTTGGCTGTGCTTATGCTTAAGCACAAAATCCCGCGTGGCGCCTAAGGTAATAGAAGCAATATGACTCCCCTGAGCAATTTCAGGTTCATCATCACTGTGGGCGCCCATACAATCTTTACCATCGGCGTAGCGATTCACTAATACCCCATTGCTCTCCAAACCATAATCCCGCGCTAACTTATCCCTCAACTTGTGAGCATATTTAGGCCAAGATAAGGCGCGGATAAACAGTCCTGAATATAAATAGTCGCAGCCCAAATCGCCAAACCACACTTGCTGGCGAGGAATCGCGTGAAGCTGACCAAAGACTTGGATTTCAGGGCGATTTAAGGGATAGGTCAGCGCTTCTTTCATTAGCGCCGCTTGCTGCTCAGCATTAAGATAACCCCGCACTAAGGTGATGGGCGGTTTAATTTGAGCATCACCCTCTGTATCAAACCCTAACTTACCTTGCTGCATTGACGTCCTCCATGTGAGCCGTCGCACTGCGCCATGAAATCTGCGATAATCTGCGCCTTAAATTTATTGGCGCAGTGTGGCACATGACAACACAATTTTCAGTAGCGGGTGTTGAACTCGAACTCTTACGGTATCCAGCTCAGCAGGAATCTAATCTTCAAGCTTGGGATGCCGCCGATGAACACTTACTCAAAAGCCTTATTGAGTCAGAGCAAGCCGCCGTGCCAACTGCCATTATCAACGACAGTTTCGGCGCCTTAAGCTGCGGTTTATCTAAATTGAATCCATGTTGGCCACTGCGTGTTGAAACCGATGCCAGAACCAGCTTTTTAGGCACAGAACAAAACCATGGCCGCAATCAGTTGCCTATGGATAATCTGCAATGGTTTACCAGCCGCGATACCTTGCCAGAAAACTTAGCCCTAGTATTGATGAAGTTGCCTAAGAACTTAAGCTACTTTGCCCACCAGCTAACGCGCTTGTCGCAAGTGTTACCCGCAGGCACTCGTGTATTAGTGGCCGCCAAATCCAAATCGATTAATGGCGCCTTACTCGACATCTTTGCTAAGCATTTAGGCCTCGCAAGCGCCAGTTTAGCGTGGAAAAACACGCGAGTGATCACCTGTGTCAGTGATGGCAAACCAAGACCATTAGCCAAAGAAGTGACTTGGGCCGTACCCGAATATCAACTTGAGATCAGCAATTTAAGTAATGTGTTTGCCGCCAACAAACTCGATATTGGCGCACGCATCATGCTAGAGAATCTGCCCAAAGGGGATTTTAAGTCGATTGTTGATCTCGGCTGTGGCAATGGCGTGCTGGGGTTACGCACCGCCCAGTTATTCCCAGAGGCTGACATTCACTTTATCGACGATTCTGAAATGGCAGTCGCATCAGCCAAGGCAAACTGGGCACGCAATCAATTATCCGCAGACAAAGGCCACTTCTATTGGGACGATTGCATGACGCATCTGCCCGATGATGTTCAACCGGATCTGGTGCTGTGTAATCCGCCGTTTCATCAAGGTGAAGCCATTACCGATCATATCGCCTGGCAGATGTTTTTAGATGCTCGCCGTCGCTTGAAAGAGGGGGGGATCTTACATATCGTCGGTAACCGTCATCTGGCTTACCATGTAAAATTACAGCGCTTATTTAAGAACTGCACCACAGTCGCCTCCAACGGTAAATTTGTGATCCTGCAGGCACAGAAAAAATAACCTCATCGAAATTGACACGTTAAATGAGAGCCAGCAATGTTTGGCTCTTTTTTATACAGGGCTCTTTTTATGCTGAGCAATGACATGTTGGAAAAATCGCAGTCGGAGATTTCCTAAAAATCAACAACAACTAGCCGAAAAATACACATACAAGTACACTTCTTACCGACAAAGGTTTATGAGTTAAACACTTAGGAATGAGATATGCCGTTAAAGGATGACGTTGCCCAACTAAAAGCTGAGCTGGCACAGTTACAATCGCTGCATTTATCGCAGCAATCTTCGCTCGGTCGTCAATTAGCAGAATTCTCCACTAAACTCGAGACCTTAAGTCAGCAAATTGCGACTGAAGACGCAGCTGAAACCACTCTGAATATGGCAGCGAATGCTTCATCAATTGCATCTGTGCTCACCGCCGCCGATAACGCGCCTACATTAACCTATGCGTCACAAACACCAACCCTTGAGCCAGCTTCCGTAGAGCCAGCCCCAGCAGAACCCAACCCATGGCAGCAAGGCCCTATACCAAGTGAACCTTGGCAAGAAGACCCTTGGCAAAGAAAAACGAAAAATACCTCGACAGAACAAACCGCTAAAACCGAACACCTTTCTCAAGCACAAAATCAACAGCTGAGTGATGAAGTCAAATTGCAGGCAAGCGTGCAAGCGGCGAGTCAATTTGATGAGTTGTTATCCCAAGGACTCGCGGCCGTCATGGCACCCTTTGCGGCAGTCAACGAGCAAGTCAAATCTTTCTACCATCATTATCAGGCTAAGGGATTAGGACCTGTCTTTTTGATGACTGTCGCAGGCATTATTACCCTGACCTTAGGCTTTGGTTATTTACTGCAATATTCAATCAACCATTGGTTTTCAGAACTTGGCAAAGCACTACTCGGGTTTGCCAGCGCGAACGCTATCATAGTGGGCGGGATTTTTATTCGCCAAAAACGCGCGGGCATGGCGGATTTTGGCTCAGGTATTGTCGGACTCGGACTCATACTTAATTATCTCTGCGCGTACTTTATTGGGCCGTATTTTGAGTTAATTCCCAATAGCGCGAGTTTTATCTTACTGTTATTGATCACTTTGGCGGGTTATGGCCTGTCGATGCGCTTAGATGCCAAAGTGATCGCCGTGATCGCCTTAGTCGGTGGCTCGACCGCGCCTATGATGCTGTTATCCCAAAGCTATGCGCCGCTATTGTATCTGCCTTATTTACTACTTATTGGTGCCGGCGCCCTTGCCCAGAGTCGCAAACTTAAGTGGCCGCTGCTACTGGAAATCACCGCCCTGTTGCACATAGGCTGCATCGAAGCCTTTAACTATTTCATTGAATTGCCACTCAGTGACGTTGGCGGCGTCAGTCTGCTCGCGCTTATCAGTATTAATGCGTTCTTTTATCTCTACGGCATCACAGGCCTACTATTTACCCAGCAGTTTACCCATCAGAATGAAAAACATAATGCACTAAGCAATCGCATACTCGCCCTACCGATAGCATTGCTCGCCTTTGTGTTATTAGAGTTGACGCAATTTACTGAGTTCGCAGGGGAAATCTTTGCGGCCAACGCACTGATTTGCGCAGCCCTCTATTGGAAGCGCACAGGCAACCTAGAAAAAGCCCGCAACGGCTTATTGTTAGTCTTTGCAGGGAGTTTTGCGGGATTTGCCGCACTGTATTTACTCAGCCACGATTTCCTTGGATTAGTATTACTGCTCGAAGCCTTATTACTCTTGTGGATAGGCACCAAAGAAGAACTGATTTCCGTTCGCGCCGAAGGCTATGTATTGCTGCTGATGGGATTAGGGCTCAATGCGTCTAGTGTACTGACAGGCATGAGCCTTTTAGAATCAAGCTTTATCGATGGGGCGCCAATTTCTCCCTTGTCAGCTTTTGGCTTTCCACTGTTAGCACTGGCTTTAAGTTGCGCCGCCTTAGTCTTAGTGATTCGGCTATTAACACTCCATCATACGTTACTTTCGACCCTAGAAAGTCAGCTAAACAGAGTGTTAAAAGAGCTATTAAGCGGTTTTTATGTGGCGACAATTATCCTCGCGGCTTACCTTCTGAGCAGCGATTACTACCTCGCCATCTTGCCACTGGTCAGCCTATTACTGCTGTATTTGAGCGCAAAGGACAGACTCGTTATCAGCGAGTTTGCTGCTTGGCTCTTACTATTGCCGCTGCTGTTTAAGGTCGTTGAAGGCATAACGCTCACAGGCAGTTTTAGCTTTAGTGCCCAGCCGCTTATGGTAAAACTGGCACGGTTTGAGTTATTTATCGCCCTACTCTTGGCCCATTATTGGTATCGTCGCCACTATAAAGATGCCTTACTTGCCAAAGCCGCTTATACGATGCAAATCTTCTGCTATTTGCTGCTGCCGCTTATTCTGCTGCCCAAAATCATCCGCAACCATTGGGAATATACCGCTATTGCACTCTGGCTGAGCAGTTTTATGAGCCTAGGTTTAGCCTACTTTGTTAAACATAAGAGTTTGAATATAGAAGCCAAAATCCTCACTTGGCTAGCGGTTCTGATGACAGCCTCGCTATGCCTTATTCACGCTTGGCAAGGACTCGCGGCGCTAACCGTTGGCGCCCTCTTTATGGGCTTCACACTGCTTCGTTATCGCCAATTACCCGAGCATTGGCGCCCCTTACTGCAACTACAATGGCAATTGAGCCCTTATTACTTTGCACTGGTATTGGCCGTGATCGTTTATGGCTTTAATCATTCTGAGCTAGTAGGAATAGCCATGACAGCATTAGCCTTAAGTGGTTATTTTGCATTGCTAATCCAAAGAGGTTTAAGCCTGAGAGGTGTAAGTCAGGCATCTGTAGGCCAAACCTCATATAGCGCAAAATTCCCCCTCGCAGCCGAAATCCAAGCCGCAATAAAGGAAAGCTACCATCTCGCCTATGGCCTAACGTTAGGCTTAGCCCTGCTGCCCATCATGTTGCATTTTGAGCTAACACTCGGGCTTAATCGTGATAATGCCTCGTTTATGTTAATCGAGTTTTTATCACTGGCGCTCCTAGCAAGGCTTATCTTGCAGCACGGTGCAGCAATACGCTTACATAGACGCATCTTACCTTTACAAGGACTTAAGTGGGGTTGGCATCTGTTACTCGCCTTAAGTTACTTCATGTGGAGTTATAGCTTCGATAACATTATTGCCGCCCCACTCAGCGCGATTTTATTGGTTATCCATGGCAGTGTGTTGATGTTTATCAGCTTAAAACCACAAAATGCCGATATGATCCGCCTCGCTGCTGGGCTATTTACCTTATCGACGCTCAAGGTGCTATTACTGGATATGGCGTCCTTCGAGCTAGTGCAAAAGGTGATTGCCTTTATGCTGATCGGGGTTATTTTGCTGACTGTTTCTTACTTCTATCAGAAGGCGAGAAATCGACTGCAGCAAGATTAACATCGTTTTTAAAGCACTAAAAAAGCCGCTATCGAATTGAATCGATGGCGGCTTTTTACTGTTAACGATTTAATAAAGCGATGAGGTATCGGCTATTTAATATGAACTATTCGATACGAGCTATTTGCTCACCAGTGCCTTATCGAGCGCCTGCGCCACATCGTTAATGATGTCGTCGATATGCTCAATCCCAACCGAGATACGGATAAGATCCTCAGACACGCCCGCCCTTGCCAGTTCATCGGCATCGAGTTGTCTGTGCGTAGTGCTCGCAGGGTGGCAGGCCAAGGATTTCGCATCCCCAATGTTCACTAAACGCAGGATCATCTGCAGTGCATCGATAAAACGTCCGCCAGCAAGCTTACCTTCTTCTGCTGTGACCGCTTTAATCCCAAAGCTGATTATCCCAGAAGCTTTTCCGCCAGTGATCTTGTGGCAATTATCCTGATAAGGGCTGCTCGGCAAGGCGCCGTAGTTCACCCAACTGACCGCAGGATGCAACACTAAATACTCGGCTAATGCTAGCGCATTCGAGCAATGGCGCTCCATTCGAAGGCTTAAGGTTTCAAGGCCTTGCAACAGTAAAAATGCACTGTGCGGTGACAGTGCAGCGCCGGTATTACGCAGCGGTACCACACGGCAACGACCAATAAATGCCGCAGGACCAAAGGCTTCGGTGTAAACCACGCCGTGGTAGGAAGGATCGGCTTGATTAAGTAAGGCAAATCTTTCCTTATTCGTCACCCAATCGAACTTGCCAGAATCGATAATCACGCCGCCAATCGTCGTGCCATGGCCACCAATGTATTTAGTTAAAGAATGAATAACGATATCGGCGCCATGCTCAAAGGGGCGACATAACACTGGAGTCGCGACCGTATTATCGACAATTAAAGGCACGCCATGCTTATGGGCAATCTCGGCTAAACGTTGTAAATCGACAATATTGCCCGCTGGATTACCAATCGATTCGCAGAATAAGGCCTTAGTTTTGTCATCGATCAGCTCATCGAGGCCTTCAAAATCATCGAAAGCCGCCATACGCACTTCAACGCCTTGGCGCGGCAATGTATGGGCAAACAGATTGTAAGTGCCGCCATAGAGCTGACTGGTGCTGACGATGTTATCACCAACTTGAGTCAGGGCTTGAATCGCATAGGTAATCGCCGCCATACCCGATGCTACGGCCAGCGCACCTATGCCGCCTTCAATGGCCGCCAGACGTTGCTCTAGCACGCTAGTGGTAGGATTCATTATCCGAGTATAAATATTGCCAGCGACTTTTAAGTCAAATAAATCAGCACCATGCTGGGTATCATCGAAGGTATAAGAGGTCGTTTGATAGATAGGTACTGCGGCCGCCTTCGTGGTCGCTTCTGACTCATAACCATGGTGTAATGCCAGTGACTCTAATTTCATTTTCCCTTCCTTATCCGTAGCAGCCCAGTATTCAATCGACATTGAGAATTGCACAAGATTTGTGCATGTTCAACAAGCTACCAGATAGACATCTAGAAGTCTAAAATTTTTTAGACACATCTTTAACTTCGGCGCGAATAGTTACGGATAAGTTCGGCCAGCACCACGACTGCAGAGACTATCTCTGGCGAGCACTCGTATGAGGCATTCAAACGCATAAAATAGCGGAATTCGACCTGATTACTAAAGAGATTTCCGGGTGCAATACTGATCCCACGCTCAATCGCCTGATAATAAATTTGTGTAGCGTCCATGTGTGATGGCAGCGCTAACCAGAGAAAATAGCCGCCCTGCGCGAAGTTGACCCCCACAGATTCGGGCAGATGCGCGCACAATAATTGATACATGGCCAATTTACGGCTGGCTAACTTTTTACGTAACTGTTTCAAATGCCGTTCATATTGCGCCGACTGAATAAAATCGGCGATGGCGAGCTGCATCGGCGCACTGGTCGATAACGTCGACATGACTTGTAAGCGTTGTAACTGCGGTGCATGGCATCCTGCCGCCACCCAGCCGACACGATAACCAGCAATCAAAGACTTAGAAAATGAGCCGCAGTGCAACACCCGTCCTTCGGTATCGAAGGCTTTTACTGGCCTTGGCGCGCTCGAGTCGACATAGAGTTCTTGATAAACATCATCCTCAATCAGACTGACCTTATGCTTATTTAGTAACTGATAAAGCGCCTGTTTTTTAGCATCCGATAAGCTGCAACCTAAGGGATTTTGATGTTGGCTCATCAACCAGCAGGCTTTCACTGGATAGGTATTTAACACTTCTGCCAGCGCCTCGAGATCAATCCCCTGTTGTGGATCGGTCGCGACCGCAATGGCCTTAAGCTTAAGCCGCTCAATCGCTTGCATCGCACCATAAAAGGTCGGTGATTCAATGACAACCCAATCCCCCGCTTGAGTCAGCGTCGCTAAACTCAAGTTGAGCGCCTCCATGGCACCCGAGGTAATGATGATTTCGTCGGGCGAAATGCTCATGCCTAATTTGGCATAACGTTGGGAAATAGCCTTACGCAATCCCGCATTTCCTGGCGGTAAATTATCGGCGGCAAAAGAAGGTGACATGTGCCGAGTCACCTTAACCAAAGATCGCGCCAGTGCTTGTTGCGGGAATAAACTAGGATCGGGAAATCCTGAGCCAAAGGGCACTATGTCCGCCTGCTTTGAAGCCTGCAGCACATTGAAGACAAACTCATTAATATCCACGGTATCGGAAAGATAAATCGGCTTTTGTCGCTCGGGATAACGAAAGGCTTCTCCCTGCCGCGCGATTAATTCCGGCTTTGGCGCCACTAAATAGCCAGACTTAGCCTGCGCCGAGATCACGCCTTGGCTTTCCAATAGCTGATAGGCATTGAGCACTGTCATCAGACTCAAGCCCGAATCGGCCACAGTTTGGCGCAGCGACGGCAACTTATCCCCCGCCTGCCAGACACCTTGGGCTATTCGTGTCTTTAATTCCTGCGCTAACTGCTCGTACTTCGTCATCTGTTATAGCCAAGTCAAGATATTCTGTGTCTGTTATAGCCAGCATATCCCATGGTCTAATAGCACACAAGCTTTCACCGTCAAGCCAATTTAGGGTTCAGTGAACGCGACTAGAACAATGCCTTTGTAACGAGAAATGCCTATCGCTCGAGGAAATTATGTTTGATTTTGATGCCACAGTACTCGCTAGGATCCAATTTGCTTTTACCATCTCTTTTCACATTATTTTCCCTGCCATCACTATCGGCCTAGCCACCTATCTGGCGGTATTAGAAGGCTTATGGCTGAAAACGGCGAATCAGGTGTACCAACAACTCTATCAATTTTGGTCGAAGATTTTTGCCATTAACTTCGGCATGGGCGTGGTCTCAGGCATAGTGATGGCCTATCAATTTGGTACCCATTGGAGTGCTTTTTCCGCCTTCGCGGGCAGCGTAACTGGGCCGCTACTCACCTATGAAGTCCTCACCGCCTTCTTCCTCGAAGCGGGGTTTCTGGGGGTCATGCTATTTGGTCAGCAGAAGGTAGGCAAAAACCTGCATTTCTTCGCCACTTGTATGGTCGCCACGGGCACGATTATCTCAACCTTCTGGATCTTAGCTTCAAACAGCTGGATGCAGACGCCCCAAGGTTTTGAAATTGTGAATAATCGCGTCATTCCTGTGGATTGGTTTCAGATAGTGTTTAACCCTTCATTTCCCTATCGTTTAGCCCATATGACAGTGGCGGCCTTTATTTCATCGGCTTTCTTTGTGGGCGCATCGGCGGCTTGGCACTTACTCAAAGGTAACGACACGCCCGCTATCCGCAAGATGTTGTCTATGGCGATGTGGATGGCGTTAATCGTCGCGCCGCTGCAAGCTGTAATTGGTGATTTTCACGGCTTAAATACCCTTGAATATCAACCTGTAAAAGTCGCGGCGATGGAAGGCCATTGGCGTAATGAGGGTGACAAACCCACACCGCTTATCTTGTTTGCGATTCCCGATATGGACGCAGAGAAAAACCACTTCAGCCTCGAAATCCCAGGGCTCGCGAGCCTGATCTTAAAGCATGATTTAAGCAAACAAGTGCCAGCCTTGACTGAGTATCCCGCCGAGGACAGACCCAATGTGTTGTTAGTGTTCTGGAGTTTTAGGCTCATGGTCGGCTTAGGCTTATTGATGATTTTTGCTGGACTGTGGAGTGCTTATCTCAGGCGCAAAGGCAGCCTCTACAGCAACAAACACTTTCTGCGATTTGTACTCGTGCTCGGCCCCGCCGGATTGCTCGCCACACTAGCGGGTTGGTTTACCACCGAGCTTGGCCGTCAACCTTGGGTGATCCAAGGGTTCATGCGCACTCAGGATGCCGTGTCTTCCCACAGCGTTACCCACCTGAGTATCAGCCTAGGGATTTTCATCGTCAGTTACTGCGGCATCTTTGGCGTTGGTTATCGATATATGATGCGACTCATCCGCAAAGGGCCAGATATCGCGGTAACAAGCCATTAATTTTAAAGTAAATGAATCTAGTTTTACTTATTCAATCTTAAACATATTTAAGGGCTCACTATGGAATTCGATCTACCCTTGATTTGGTTCGGGATCATCATTTTTGCCACCTTAATGTATATCGTGATGGATGGCTTCGATCTCGGCATCGGCATACTGTTTCCCTTCATTCACGACGAGGACGACAGGGATATTATGGTCAATACCGTCGCCCCCGTTTGGGATGGAAACGAAACTTGGTTAGTGCTCGGCGGCGCTAGTCTGCTCGGTGCATTTCCCCTCGCCTATGCCATAGTGCTCGAAGCGCTAACCATACCGCTGCTCATCATGCTGCTGGCATTGATTTTTCGCGGCGTGGCATTTGAGTTTAGATTTAAGTCGGGCGCAGAAGCTAAACCATTCTGGGATAAAGCGTTTATGTTTGGTTCTATCACGGCCACCTTTTCACAGGGCGTAGTGCTGGGGGCGTTTATCTCCGGCATTTCGGTGAGTAACCAACAATTTAGCGGCAGTAGTTTCGATTGGTTAACGCCCTTCTCACTTTTCTGTGGATTTGGCCTTATGCTGGCCTATGCTCTGCTCGGCGCGACTTGGTTAGTAAAAAAATGCCAAGGCGAGCTTAAAACGACCATGCAACAACTCGGTAGAGCACTGACCTTATGCCTGCTTATGACCATAGGTTTAGTCAGTTTATGGACCCCCTTCGTGCAACCCAATATTGCCCTGCGCTGGTTTAGTTTACCGAATTTATTCTACTTCGCCCCAGTGCCAATACTGGTATTAGCCTGCAGTTGGGCCTTGATAAAATCCCTAAATCGTGATGATAACTATCAGCCATTCCTACTCACTCTAGGGCTGATTTTCTTAGGATTTAGTGGCTTAGGGATCAGCATCTGGCCACACATTATTCCACCCAACATCAGCCTTTGGCAGGCAGCTGCCCCCGACAGCAGCCTGAGCTTTATGCTCGTCGGCGCCCTGATGATCATCCCGCTGATTTTGGTTTATACCTTTTGGAGCTACTACGTGTTCCGCGGCAAAGTGACCAAGGATGCAGGCTATCACTAGCCATGACTCAGATAAAAGAAGAGGCTTCCCAAAACGCGACCTAAGCTAACTTGGCTTAGGTCGCTGATTCACCTTAGATGACTTTACATATGCAGGAGATCAACATGACGACCCAAACGAAATCCCTCGCCTATCGACTCGGCTGGTTAGTGCTGATTTGGTGTACGAGCGTAAGCTGTCTGTTCCTCGTCTCTATGTGTATCAAAATACTTTTAAAAGGTGCGGGCTTAACAACCTAAGTAAATATTGACTTTAGAAGCTTATATTAAGGCTTAATTCAGTTAGTGCCCATAGCATCTAGCAACAATGCACTAGAATATTCAATGGTTGAATTAATTTGCGCCAAATTAACAAGTGCTCAGTTTACTTTACGAGTGCTAGCATTAAATTGACGAAGACTAGCCCCCAATGTGGCAAAGTTAAAAAAATGTTAAATCCAACTTTACTGTTATCAGTATATTCAGCAAGATTAGCTTAGTTAGGCTTGCTTTATATTTTTACTTGACCTATGGTATCAGCCAAGCAATTACTTATTTAGTTAATGGCAAGACCGATATACTAAATCGATATACAAAAAAATAAATAATCAATCGAATATCAACTTTTGACTGGAGATGTAACACTATGTTTAGCACTGCATTTTCATCACTATTTTCCCATGTGTTAGCTAACACATCTAGTTCAGTAAGCTCAATCCGCCTCTCGCTCAAATTCCCAGTCTAAGCCGAGCGTCACTCGCGCTCGGCAGAATTATAACTTCTTGTGAAATAAGCACAGAGTAATACTCATTTTAATTTCTATGCTTATATTTTAACTTTGTTATTTCAGAGGCGGCAATGGCATATTCTTTTTTTAGTGGTCTTTTCCAGAATTTTATTCTAAAAACTGAAACCTATTATTTACAAAACAGTTTTAATGCCTCTCTACGCCCAACGGCTTTGGCAGGCGTGATTAGTAAGCTTGAGCAGCTAAAGCATGATACGACGAGTGATAAAGTGACTGTGGGACGAGAAATTCACTTAGTTAATCTGCAGGATCAGCAAGAGTACCAAATTGAACTCGTGTATCCACCAAGGCATAAACCCAGTGCAGGACGTTTCTCTGTCATATCAGATTTAGGCGTCAGCTTACTTGGGTTATCAAAGGGCGAATTGGCAGAGGTGAGCATTTTAGGCAAACCAGTTCTGTTTATGATTAAAGATGTCAGTTTAACGAAAAAACAACCTAAAAAGTCTGTATAGGAAAAAATCATTTGGGCATACTTTTTGTAAATGGCTATTGAGTATTGCTACTTGATAACATTTCAGAAAATTTTAAAGATATGATTATAAGGTTGTAAGCATTTTAAAATAGAGCATGTTCAATTCAGTGGCAACATGCTTTGAACTCGCTATTAGCGGTGGCTTATAGCGGCATTTTCAACAAAATATAATAAGAGGGAATGTTATTTTGAAGTCATTAACTGGCCGCGATATTTATTAAAGAGACACTTTAGATAAGTTTAACACTACAATTAACGACTCTTTGCAACTATTTACGTATAAGTCATGGCAGCGCTTTAGAGTAAACAGCAAAGGGGTTAAGAGGTTTAGCACGGCGCCCTGAAGGATCCCCTCATAAATCAGCCATAGCATAGCCATATTTGAGCAACTGATTGGCGAATAATACCCAGGCCGCCAGCAATTCTTTCTCCGTGATTTGATAATCAGGCCGCCTGAGTACCTCCAATCCCAAGCGAATCGTTGAGAGTACCGTTCGATGCCCAATGGTATTGGCCTGAAAATGCTTATCCCAGCCCTGTTGCTGTGCGTGTAAACCAACTAGCCACAACAGGCATTGAACCATCA
>NZ_JAKKRO010000141.1:0-1795 GCF_025654235.1 Shewanella sp. SM32
CGGCAGTGAAACCTGTCAACTCTACAGATGCCTTAGTCGAAACTTTAACGCCTGTACCTAAATTATTTAGTGCTTCAGCTGCAGCTTTTGCATCCATAGCTGATATATCTGTTGCCGTAGATGTGCCATTAGGGCCGCTTAGTACAATGTTACTAGCGCCTGTTGCAACACCATATGCTGTTCCTGCCGCCGCAGCAGCACCAAATACACTGCCTGCACCTGTTTTTTGATTCTGACCAATTGAACCTGATGACACATCACCAATCGATACAGAAATAGTTTCGTTAGCATTCGAACCTACTTGGAATTTCTGAGTACCATAACTACCATTGAGCAGCTTTTGCCCGCCGAAAGAAGTTGTATCAGCAATACGGGTTAACTCTGTTTGTAGCGCGCCTATTTCTTTTTGCATTGACTCACGGTCTTCTGCTGAGTTAGAACCGTTAGCAGATTGTAATGACAGATCACGCATACGTTGCAGAATGTTAGTGGATTCCTGCATTGCACCCTCTGCTGTTTGTGCAATAGAGATACCATCATTAGCATTACGCATAGCAACGTCAAGACCGTTGATTTGGCTTGTCATACGGTTAGAAATTTGTAGGCCCGCGGCATCATCTTTAGCGCCATTGATACGCAAACCTGAAGATAAGCGCTCCATGGACGTTTTCAAACCATTGTTTGCACTGGTAAGGTTCTTTTGTGAATTCATTGAAGTCACGTTGGTGTTTACTGAAATAGCCATAAAATATATCCTCTTTACCTGACGTTACGTTAGTGCCTGTCTTGCTGTAATGACGTTAAGCCAGGCCAATCTCATGGGTTACATTCAGTTTAACGGCAGTACTTTGGCTTACTTTAATTTTTTTATTTAAATAATTGAAAAAATATATCAATTAGAAATCATCACAATGAATTAACTGATTGTAACCAACCGATTACCGAGGAATAAAAAGAAAAGAGGAAAGAAATAAGCTAAGAGCAGTGCAAATTCTTATTAGTAGTCTGTGATTATATTGCTTGTTCAAAAAAATCAAATTAACAGCATGAAACGCGGAAAAAAATAACTATGCCCAAGTACATCGTCTAAACAAAATTTTAGATAGATACTTGGGCATTAAGCTCATTGTCTATTACTTAGCTTAAGGATTAGCCCAGTAATGATAACGCTACTTGGGGTAATTGATTTGCTTGTGCCAACATAGCAGAAGACGTTTGAGATAAAATCTGTTGCTTGGTCATTTGTGCCGTTTCTTTAGCAAAGTCAACGTCCTGAATACGGCTACGGGCATCCGCTACGTTAGTTTGCACGTTACCTAAGTTATTAATAGTAAAACTCATACGATTCTGTGCCGCGCCTAAATCAGCACGCTGAGAGTCAATACCTGCAATCGCGGAATCAATTATAGCTATAGCATCCTGTGCACCGGACGCTGTACCAATATCCATATCTTTTACTGAAGCCAATGTTGACGCAGTTCCCGTACCAGTAATTGCCCCAGAGGTACCTGTCACAGTAAACGCAGCACTTGAAGAGAATTTCAACTCAGAGTTTACAACCACACCGCCTGCATCAACAGTATCTGATGCACCTGCAACTCCATTGGTAACCGTTGCCATTGTTAAGGTGCCACCTGCAGGGCCTACAGCCTTAATCCCTGCAACTCCATCCGCTGAAATACTCAGTTTATTAGTGCTTGAATCATAGGAAGCAGAATAGCCATCCTTTCCAATAGCAGTAGCTAAATCCTTCATACTTCCGTTAAATTTGCTTAAATCGTAAGACGTAGTACCA
>NZ_JAKKRO010000142.1:0-1774 GCF_025654235.1 Shewanella sp. SM32
CATTAGCTTGCTCAGTTTGTGGTGATAGACGTTGCCGCCATTTATAAAATGACATGGTGCTCAGTTGATGGGTTTGGCAAAACTCAGTGATGCTCAGCTCTGATGTGTGCCATAAGTCGATTAATTGCTGCCATTGTGCAGCGTTGCGGTAAGCTCGCTTTGCCATATCACTCTCCTGTAATGATGAGTGCACAGCTTATCGCGCGATCTTAAGTGGGAATAGGACGTCCTAAAATGGACGCTTACGTTGGGCAATAGAATTTATTACCACCAAATGTTATCGCAGCAAGCAGTCAAAAACAAAGCACGACAATAGCTTAGAGGTGATATGGGCACATTTAGATGCTTAAGGTACAGGCTATGAACAATGGATGTCTTGATAATATTGATAATAAAGCAGAAAAGAGTTATGGGAGTCCTGACTTTCGCTTATATGCTCAATGCATAGCCGAGCAAGTCGAGTCTAGTGACCAAAAGAAATCGAGCTTGGATGAAAACCGCATTTCTTGAAAAGATATTAATGGCTGGGCTTGCCAAGGCGGACAAAATATGAACATTTACGCGATTACCCTGGGAACCAGACGAGATAAGTCTGGTTCAGTGAATTGCAGATTTAAATTTTATTTATTTTTTACCATGATTAATTGACCATCTTTATAAATCTCTTCAGATGCTAATTGCCCATCGTCACAATAGCTTTTAAGGACTCCTTCTAATAAGTCATTTTTATAAGTCCCTTCCTCCATCAATTGACCACTTTCATAATATCGCTTATATGGACCTTCTTTTAGATTATTTTCAATAATTGCATCACAATTGACCTTTCCATTTTCATAATAATGTATAGAGTGGCCATTTTCCAAACCACTTTTATACGTCATCTCCCACCACAACTGACCACTTTCATAATAATATCTAGAAAGGCCTTCCTGCTTACCATCCTTACAGAAAACCACTCCCCACAATTGACCATTTTCATAATATGATTCACAAATTCCTTCTGGAAGTCCATTTTTCTTAGTTCCTTTTCTCAATATCCTCCCACTTTCATAATATCTATTATAAGGACCATCTTCTAATCCATTATTATAATTCCCTACAAGCCTTACAGCGCCATTTTTATAAAATATCTTGTAAGGGCCTTCTTCTAATCCATTTCTATAACTTCCTTCCTTCTCCACTCCGCCATTTTCATAATATTTTTTGTAAGGGCCTTCTTCCAACCCATTTTTATAAGATCCTTCGAACAATAGCAAACCATCTTCATCATATGTTTTAAAAGAACCGTCTTCTAGACCATTTCTATAAGTTATTTCCCTATATCCGTCACAATCATCACTTTTATAATACCTTTTACTTTTCCCAGTAAAAGGTATTTGTGTATCTATTTCATAATAGATCCCATTTATATTTTGCAATTGATTAAAATCTATTTCCTTCATCGATAACTCCTTTTTTATCTATAATTCTCAATGCTCTCACACCTACCATCGGTGTTTTTCAAGGTAGTAGGCACTCCTTGCTCAAACCCGAATTCAACCCCGAAGTGCGACACTCGACAATTAAGCAGCTAACTGGTGAAACACCACGGCAGGCTGCTTAAACTTCAAACACTTTTTGGGTCGATAGTTAATTCTATTCTGAGCAAATTCGATTAATTCATCACTCACTAGCCTCAAATCAACCCCTTTTTTGACGTACTGCCGCAGTAATCCATTGGCGTTTTCATTCGCTCCTCGTTCACAAGAACGATAAGGGTGCGCAAAATATACCT
>NZ_JAKKRO010000143.1:0-1673 GCF_025654235.1 Shewanella sp. SM32
CGGAGTTTTTCAAGGTAGTTGTCCGATTTTCCCGTTTTATGCTGCTGCCTGAGCCTGCACGATTTCCCGCTCCGGATTCAAACTTACTGGCCCTATAGGGCTCCAGTTTCTGGTTGCTCTGCCAGCCCACCGTTGTGGGTAGTCTGACTTAGCTTGTTCATATACCGCTTTACGCTTCTCCAGCAGAGCGACATCTTGTTGCTGATGCCGCTGCGCCGGTGTCACGAACCTTATGCCGCTATGGCGATGTTCGTGGTTGTAGAAGCGTGTAAATTCCAGCATCCACTCTCTGGCACAGCCGACTGTTGCAAAGCCACTTTTCGGCCACTGCGGGCAGTATTTCACTGTCTTGAACAATGACTCCACAAACGGATTATCATTACTCACTCTGGGCCGGCTGTAAGACGACGTCACACCCAGTTCTTGCAACTTGGCCCTGAGCGTGCTGCCTTTCATCGGGCTGCCGTTATCCGAGTGCAGTACCAGTGGTTTAAACAGGCACTGCTCCCGTAGTACGGCGCGCTGTACTAACTCACTGGCCAGTTGACTGCATTCCTTGTCGTGCACTTCCCAGGCCACCAGTTTACGGCTGTAAATATCGATTATCGCGTATAAATACCAGTACAAACCACGTATGCCTGAGGGCATATAGCTGATGTCCCAGCACCACACCTGATTGGGTGCTGAGGCACTGTAACTGGTGGGCATTGCACGCTTCTGAGGCGCTTTGCTTTTGCCTCGGTGGTGCTGCTGGTTTGCCGCTTTTAAAACCCGATACATTGTCGATTCTGACGCCAGATAAATGCCCTTGTCTGCCAACCGCGGCACAATTTGCGACGGCGGTAAGCTGGCATACTCTTCATCATTACAGGTTGCCAATATCTGCTCGCGCTCAGCGTCATTGAGCTTGTTCTTCGGCTCAGGCCTGATGGCTACTGGCCGTTTATCTTCAAGCACTGCACCTTGCTCATCCCGCCAACGGCGCAGTGAGCGTAGTGGTATCTCCAGCTCCTGTGCGGCCTTATCGCGCCTGGCACCGGCTAACACAGCTTCATCAAACCAGACCAGGTTTAAGTTGCGCTCACTAACCGTGGTTAACAGTCCTCGTCCTCCTCGCCGTAGTACGCTCTGAGCTTTTTTCGCAGCACCAGCAACGCTGCCGCCTCCGCTAAGGCTTTTTCTTTACGGTTAAGCTCGCGCTCTAATTGCTTAATGCGCTTTTTATCTTCTCTGGCCTGCTTTTTCTCAGCAACCTTGCGCTGAGCTTCGCTCATATTGCCCATCACACAGGCGCTGCGCCACTCTTTAACCTGCTCAACCAACAAGCCTTTTTCACGGCAATACTGGCTTAACTCGGCTTCAGATAACGGGGCAGTTTCAATTACCACCGCCAACTTTGCTTCTCCTGACCAATCGTCAGGCTTTTGTCCGCTTACCGGCACGGCATATCCTTGAGCTTTTAACTGATTGCGCCAATTGTACAGCGTCTGCTCAGAAATGCCTTCCTCTGAAGCCAACTGCGCCACAGAGCGATTTAACGGCGGTAATAACTTTTTTAATATTGCTTCTTTTCTTACTGGTGAATAAACAGCCATTTGAACCTGCTAACCACCCGCCGTCTGACTATAACTATTGTGAAAAGAAGACAGGACAACTACTCTGACACGGCGGGC
>NZ_JAKKRO010000144.1:0-1630 GCF_025654235.1 Shewanella sp. SM32
CCATTGAACAATTATCCGCAGGCATAGCTAAAGCAACCTTTAAGATAAAACAGGAATTTGAAGATGCGGGGCCAGCAAGATTTTTGATGATAGTGCAAGAAAATGAAGACAATGTGTTTGACCAACATTTACTCGAACTCGCGTTACAACAACAAAAGATACAAACAATTCGCAGAACCTTTAGTGAACTACAAGAACAAGTTACCACAGGCGAAAAACATAGACTGATACTCGAAGGCATAGGCACTATTGATACCGTTTATCTGCGAGCGGGTTATCAATATACAGATTATGAATCCGTTGACATCAATGGTAACAAAAACTGCCAAGCCCTGATGGCGATCCGTGTATTGATTGAAAAACATCGCGTTGCCGTCAATGCCACCGTAGGGCAACAACTGGCAACCAGTAAGCGGATGCAGATGCTGCTCTCGTCTATGGATGAAATGTCCTTGACTCAGTTTGGTTTAACGCTGCAACAAGCCAAAATGGTCAAATCCCTCCTCGGCGAGATGCGCCCCGTTACCCCAGAGAGTATCAAATTAGTCGAAGCATCCCCAATAGACACTTGGGTGCTAAAAAATCAAGGTGAAGGCGGTGGCAATTGCCTGTTTGGTACCGATATTTCACATGAATTAGCCGAGCTAGAACCCGCGCAATACCAAGCATGGTCACTGATGCGCCGCTTACACCCTAGACCGAGAGCAACACCAGCCTTAGTGGTGCGTAACGGCAAGATAGAAACCATAAATGACATGATCCCTGAAATAGGCATGTTCACCGTCCACATTGATGGCGAGCCTGTGATGGAGGATAGCTCTAATAGCGACAACCCCGGTTATGCGGGATATTTAGTTCGCAGCAAATCGGCCATGGTGACTGAGGGTGGAGTTCACAGCGGCCAAGGGGTATTAGATTCGCTGATGTTTAGCGATTAACAGGGCGCGTATAAAGTAAAAAGCCACAGAATCTCATCTGTGGCTTTAACTAACAAATTAACCTATATGATTAATAAGCGGTTTTAACACCAAAACTGCGAATATAAAATACCCTTGGTCCCGTTCCCGCTTCAGGTTTCAACTGCATCGGTTTATGCAATTTAATCAACTGGGATACCTTGCTCTGCGGATCATCTAAATCACCAATCACCCGCGCTTCAGATGGACAAGCGTCAACACAGGCAGGATTCAACCCCTTATCAAGCCTATGATCACAGAAAGTACATTTCTCTGTAGTGCGTCTTGGTCGTGTAACAGGGTAAGTATCACCCCGCTCTGGGTTTTCATTGGGTGATGCAGCAGCCCCCGTGCGTTTGAGCAGCATCAGTGGAGATACAGTTCCGTTCGCGACCACCTCTGAGTCATCCTGCCAACGACGATGTGGTGTTGCCGCATTAAAACTAATCACGCCGTATGGGCAAGCATTCATACACTTCTTGCAACCAATACATTCATCATTGTTTTGCAGCGTTAAGCCGCGCTTATCTTTGTGCATAGCCCCTGTCGGGCAGACTTTTACACAAGGTGCATCATCACAATGATTACATAAGGTCGGTATATAAGTGTATTTTACATCAGGAAAAATCCCCTCAGTGGTGGCAATATGATGCGACCAATGAATACCGTCGTTC
>NZ_JAKKRO010000145.1:0-1460 GCF_025654235.1 Shewanella sp. SM32
CATTAGCTTGCTCAGTTTGTGGTGATAGACGTTGCCGCCATTTATAAAATGACATGGTGCTCAGTTGATGGGTTTGGCAAAACTCAGTGATGCTCAGCTCTGATGTGTGCCATAAGTCGATTAATTGCTGCCATTGTGCAGCGTTGCGGTAAGCTCGCTTTGCCATATCACTCTCCTGTAATGATGAGTGCACAGCTTATCGCGCGATCTTAAGTGGGAATAGGACGTCCTAAAATGGACGCTTACCTTTAGCTATGCCCTTATCCGGCATGATTGTGTGGAGCTTACTGTTTTTATTGAGCTTTGTATTACCTCCTTCGCAGTTGGTGATGGCGGTCTTTATCGGTACTGGTTCTATTATCTACCTTGCCATGGGCATTTCGCGGCTGACGGGCGAGAATATCTCGTTTAAGAAAAGCGCTGAGCGTAATTGGTTTGAGACTGTGTTTCTCGCTGCGATGGGGATGAGTTTTTTAACCTTTAGCATCAGTATTCCCTTTTTTATGGAAAATTATCTGGCCTTGCCTTTCGCCCTTGCGGTGCAAACAGGTTTAATGTGGTTAGTCCACGGTGTTTTAGCAGCGCAAAAGGTGGCCATAGTGCATGCGATAGTGCGCACCTTAGCCTGTGTGGCAGCTTTCATGCTCTGGCCCGAGCTGAGCTTTCAAATTCAGCCTCTAATCGTGGTGTTTTGTTATGGTTTTTCAATTCCTGTGATGCAGCGCCGTTGGAAGATTCAGCAAAATCTTTGTGCTAGCAATTAGTGGGTTATCTTTGGGTTATTGTGTAGATTTTGGCTTTGCGGCCTAATGGCCGAGGTGAATCAAAGTCGTGGGGCTTCAGCCCTGACGCTTAATCAAGAGTCTAACAAGTGATCTCGCCCTAGATCGATTTGTATGTCTGCCAGCGCACAGAGCTCAAACTGGCGTTATTGCATTATGGTTATTACCCTGCACTTTTTGCAGTGTGAAGGAGCTTATAATGCAAACCATGAAACTTACGTTCGTTACCGCTGGTGTTGTACTCGTTGGTAGTTTGCTGCTTAACGGTTGTGATAGTGGCAATGTGAATACTCAAACAGGTACACCAAACTTAACTGTAACAACCGAGGATGGTACTGGTGATGATATTAAAATTGCCACAGCAGTTAATACTGCGTTGATCGCTGATCAGCAGCTACAAAATTTAGATATTCAGATAGAAACCCGCAAGCCCCCTGTGTCAGGATTGTTGTCACCCCTAAATAATCATTATGTTTAAAGACAGGGTGCGGCAAAAGAGAACGATATGGCTCGGTATTCACCAGAACGTAAAGAGGCGATCCTTAAAAAATTATTACCTCCTCACAACTTAACGGTCGCAGAGGTCGCTCGGGAAGAAGGCATCGCGGTGCAAACCTTGTATCATTGGCGAGATATTGCCAGAAAAGAAGGTCGCCCCGTGCCAGGTAAAACATTAAC
>NZ_JAKKRO010000146.1:0-1409 GCF_025654235.1 Shewanella sp. SM32
TGATGGTTCAATGCCTGTTGTGGCTAGTTGGTTTACACGCACAGCAACAGGGCTGGGATAAGCATTTTCAGGCCAATACCATTGGGCATCGAACGGTACTCTCAACGATTCGCTTGGGATTGGAGGTACTCAGGCGGCCTGATTATCAAATCACGGAGAAAGAATTGCTGGCGGCCTGGGTATTATTCGCCAATCAGTTGCTCAAATATGGCTATGCTATGGCTGATTTATGAGGGGATCCTTCAGGGTTTAGCATCAATAAAGCCTAAGTCTAGTTCTTTTTCTGAAACCATTTTTTCAATAACTAAACTATTATCAATGACTAGTTTTATTTTTACATCGGGATATTGGTTCTTAAATAATGGAATTTTTTTAGATAATACATAGTTACCAGCAGTCTTACTGCTCCCAATGGTTAACGTCCCCTTAATGCCATGTTCAGGGAATGAAAATATATTTTCTAACTCTTTTCCCTTGGATAGCATTTCATTAGCATAAGGTAATATTATTTCTCCATGCGCATTTACAACCAAACCTCCCGCCACTCGCTCAAATAATCTGCAGCCTAAAGAACTTTCTAATTCTTTAAGTGCCATACTTACAGCAGGCGTTGACATATGAAGCACTTTTGCCGCTTTTGAGATCTGCCCCTCAGAATGTATGGCTTTAAAGATCATCAATTGTCTTAATGTTATCCGCATCAAATGCTCCGCGAGGGGGAAATCAGTTATACTAGCAGTATAATATTTTAAAACGATAAATAATTAACATGATAAATATCTAATTTTTATAAAGCGGCTATTTAGCCGCTTTATCTATAGAGGTTAAAATAGATATCTTGTAGATACAAAAATGAGAGTGTCATCAAACTCAGTATGTCCTTTGACGTCAGTATAGTCACCATCAAAATAGGAAATACCTACCCCAAAAGTCAAATCCTTTTGAGCCTTAAAATCAACGCCTACTGAATATTGACTTGCATCACTCTCTTTTAGTGTTTTTAGATCTGCTCCGGCATTTTTTGTCACTTTACCCAGCCCAGCATCATCTTTTAAATATTGAAATTTTATATCATATTTATTAATAGGAACAACCATACTTAACAGGTAGGAGTTACCTTTAATATTATCATAAATACTTGACTCAGAGCGCTGGTACATAGCCCTGAAGGATCCCCTCATAAATCAGCCATAGCATAGCCATATTTGAGCAACTGATTGGCGAATAATACCCAGGCCGCCAGCAATTCTTTCTCCGTGATTTGATAATCAGGCCGCCTGAGTACCTCCAATCCCAAGCGAATCGTTGAGAGTACCGTTCGATGCCCAATGGTATTGGCCTGAAAATGCTTATCCCAGCCCTGTTGCTGTGCGTGTAAACCAACTAGCCACAACAGGCATTGAACCATC
>NZ_JAKKRO010000147.1:0-1394 GCF_025654235.1 Shewanella sp. SM32
ACAAACTGTACATATTACTATGAACACTCATTGTTACATTGATTTAAATTTTTGACTGCCAACCCGAAGGTTAAGCAGTTTCGATTAACTCAACACCTGTGAGTGTCCACACAGATTTCTTGTTTTATCTTGTTAAAGAGCAACTCAATATTCGTAAGAGAACTTGAGTACCACACTGAGCGTCGAACGCTTCCAGTTGGCTAGGGCTGCGTATTCTACGCATTTCCCGTTTCGCGTCAAGGAGTTTTTTACAACTTCTTGCTGCGCTTGAATTAAGTGCTTAAAAGCGACTCAATTCAACTTAACTCGTCAGCTGGCTTTCGCTGTCTGCCGTGTCAGTGGATGCGCATTATAGGGAGATTGAGAAAGTCCGCAACCCCTATTTTTAAGATAATTGTCATTTCCTCACTGTTCGTTGGATATTTGACCTGACCCGCTAGTTTTTAACCTTTATAATGCTAAAAACCACTCAATTAGGGACTTTTCTATGTCAGGGCCACTCAGAACTTACCAAGGTATTCATCCTCAATTAGGCAATAACGTATATGTAGATGAAGCTTCGGTGCTTGTTGGCGATATTGCGTTAGATACTGATGCCAGTATTTGGCCTATGGTGGCGGCGCGTGGTGATGTTAACCATATTCGTATTGGTAAACGCTCGAACGTACAAGACGGTAGCATATTGCATGTAACGCGTAAGTCAGCTGCTCGTCCCGATGGTCATCCACTGATTATTGGTGATGATGTGACTATTGGTCACAAGGCTATGCTTCACGGTTGCAAAGTCGGTAACCGAGTATTAGTGGGCATGGGCGCGATTATTCTCGACGGTGCGATTTTAGAAGATGATGTGATCTTAGGTGCAGGTTCTTTAGTGCCACCGGGCAAGGTATTACAGAGTGGCTATTTATATGTAGGCAGCCCAGTTAAGCAGGCTCGCCCATTAACGCCTGCCGAAATTGCCTTTTTGCCAGAATCTGCCGACAACTATGTCAGACTGAAAAACGAATACTTAGTTGAGTTACAGAACATCTAATCACTTATAGCTAATCTCTTATAGTTAGTCGCTTAGTGTCACTATAGCTATATAAGAAAGGAGGTAGAGACTCATTGAGTCTCTACCTCCTTTTGCTATTCGCTGATTCAGTGTAGTGGCACACTAATTTTGGCCACCTAAATAGAGGTGATATTATTACCTCGTAGATGACTTTAGGTGAACACATGAGATCGACAACCAGAAAAACATTTAGTGCTGAATTCAAACTTGAAGCAGCCCAATTAGTCCTCGATAAAAACCATAGCATCATCGAAGCTGCAAAGGCGATGAACGTTGGTAAGTCCACTATGGATAAATGGGTGAGACAGTTAAAACTAGAACGCCAGGGTGGCACACC
>NZ_JAKKRO010000148.1:0-1378 GCF_025654235.1 Shewanella sp. SM32
GGATAATGGAATGGACCCATCCACTTTTAATCGGCCTCGCAATGGGCCACGATGTAGTCGCTAAAACTCATCAGAAAGAGGACGGGTCCACCTATGAAGATTACTACAATCGGTTTAGATATCGCAAAGTCTGTTTTTCATGCTGTTGGCGTCGATAAAGCGGGTAAGTTAATCAAAAAGAAAATGCTTAGACGCAAGGACTTACTTCCCTTTCTTGCTCAAATTGAGCCGTGTCTGATTGTGATGGAAGCCTGTGGTGGGGCAAATTATTGGGCCAGAGAATTTGAGCTGTTGGGCCACAGCGTCAAGTTAATTGCTCCTCAATTTGTAGTACCTTTTCGGCAAGGTAATAAAAATGACTACAACGATGCGCTAGCCATTGCCGAGGCTGCGCAGCGGCCCAACATGCGGTTTGTAAAACCCAAAAGCGTCGAGCAGCAAGATGTGCAACTGCTCCACCGTATGCGGGAACGATTAACTAAACAATCAACCGCCTTAATCAATCAAGTCAGAGGGATGCTAGCAGAATACGGCATTGTGATGACCAAAAGTAAATCGGCTTTTAAAGTACAGTTCCCAGATATTTTAGCGGATGAAGCCAATACACTGACCACTAAAGGTCGGGCCATTTTTTATCAGTTATATGAAGAATTTAGTGATATAGAAAAACGGCTTAAGAGTTGTGATGCACAAGTGCTCACAGAAACTAAAAACAATGTGATTTGCCAGCGTTTAGAGACTATCCCTGGCATTGGTCCAGTCACCGCTACCGCCTTTTATGCCGCCGCAGGTGATGGTAAAGATTTCAGTAATGGCAGACACTTTTCAGCTTGGTGTGGCTTGGTTCCCAAACAACACAGCAGTGGAGGTAAAGATAACCTTCTTGGAATAAGCAAGCGGGGAAATGCGTATTTACGCACCCTGTTCATCCACGGCGCCAGAGCGGTGTTGCAACACAGCCAGAATAAGCAAGATAAGTTTAGTTGCTGGGCAATCCAGTTAGCAGAGCGCCGAGGTTTTAACCGAGCCTGTGTAGCCGTCGCCAATAAACTCGCGAGAATGGCATGGGTTATCGCGGCGCATGACGAAGAATATCGACTTCCAGTATAGTGCTGAATAGATTCAATAAACGTTAATAATTAACCAACCAGCAAGTTGCTAAGACACTTGAATTGATGATGAGACAGTCAGACTGATCTACTAAAAACCTTAGCTCGCCATAGGCTCATAATGAAGCCGCAAGGATGATAAGGACAGTAGAAGCAGATATCCATCAGGGCCAGAGGCATACCTCAATAACAGGCCGAATATATGGGTGCAATGAACTCTTCTCAAAATTGATATCGAATGTCTTGCAAACCGGATGGGTCCATATATG
>NZ_JAKKRO010000149.1:0-1364 GCF_025654235.1 Shewanella sp. SM32
CCCCCTGTGTCAGGATTGTTGTCACCCCTAAATAATCATTATGTTTAAAGACAGGGTGCGGCAAAAGAGAACGATATGGCTCGGTATTCACCAGAACGTAAAGAGGCGATCCTTAAAAAATTATTACCTCCTCACAACTTAACGGTCGCAGAGGTCGCTCGGGAAGAAGGCATCGCGGTGCAAACCTTGTATCATTGGCGAGATATTGCCAGAAAAGAAGGTCGCCCCGTGCCAGGTAAAACATTAACAGCCGATGATTGGTCGGCTGAAGCAAAACTTGCCGTGATTATTGAAACAGCGCCGCTGTCGGAAGCGGAGATAAACCAGTATTGCCGTGAAAAGGGCTTGTTCCGCGAGCAAGTACAGCAGTGGAAACAGGATTGTTTAGCTGGTTTTCAAACCTCAGAAGTACAAACTAAAACCATTAAACAGCAGGCTAAGGCTGACAAAGCCGAAATCAAATCGCTGCAACGGGAATTGCGCTATAAGGAGAAAGCGCTGGCTGAAGCTGCTGCGTTACTGGTGCTCAGAAAAAAGCTCAATGCGCTCTGGGGGGACGACAGCGAGGAGAGCTAACCCCCTTGCCTGAGCGCATAGCATTGATTGCCTTAATCCAAGAGGCGTATACCCAGGGTGCTCGCCTTTATAAGGCTTGTGCTGAAACGGGCCTCAGTAAGCGTACCTATCGACGTTGGTATCGAGAAGGTCAAGTGCAAGCTGATTTAAGGCCAACAGCAGCTCGACCAGAGCCAGCAAATAAACTCGAAGAACATGAGCGACAACAGATATTAAGTGTGTGCAATCAAGCGGAGTACGCCAGCTTACCCCCGTCGCAAATTGTGCCAACATTATTAGATAACGGGATTTATATCGCCTCGGAATCCAGCTTCTACAGAGTGTTAAATGCTCATGGTCAACTTAACCATCGTGGCCGCACTCAGGCTGCGGTCAATCGAAGCAAACCGTTGAGTTATCGGGCAGATGGGCCGAATCAAGTGTGGTCATGGGACATCACTTATTTAGCCTCAATCGTCAAAGGCCAGTTCTACTATTTGTACCTGTTTGAAGATATTTACAGTAGAAAAATAGTGGGTTACGAAGTTCATGAGCAAGAAAGTGGGGAATATGCCGCTGCGCTAATCCAACGCTGTCTGTTACGCGAGCAATGCTTTAACACGCCATTAGTGCTGCATTCTGATAATGGGGCGCCGATGAAGTCACTGACCATGAAAGCCAAGCTGGAAGAGCTTGGTATTACGGCATCATTAAGTCGGCCGCGGGTGAGTAATGACAACCCCTTTTCAGAGTCGTTATTTAAAACGTTGAAATACCGCCCACAGTGGCCGGCATCAGGTTTTAGCTGC
>NZ_JAKKRO010000150.1:0-1342 GCF_025654235.1 Shewanella sp. SM32
TGCCATATATGGACGCCTCAGCTTTTACAACACCGTTGAATGATTGGTTCACTACCATATATTCGGCGTCTAAATAGGCTTTTTTACCCGCGCCATGATGTAAATCCGAAACCTATTACCTTATCACTACATCGGCATTTAATGCCTTGGCACAGTCAGGCTCTAATAGGTACGGTTGACCGTTTATTCATCAGTGCATGTAAACTGTTACGTGATACTTAACGTCTTACGCAAACGCTTTATTAACGTCGAAATTATCGTTACTCGTGAGGATCCGCCATCCTATACGCGCTATTTTATTGGCCAATGCGACAACGGCTTTGTGTCGACCTTGCCTTAACGCAAGTGCATTAAACCATCGCCCAAGTCTATCATCATGTTTGCTCGCAAATCGGCCAACGGCTCTGGCGCCGTGGATGAGTAAAACACGTAGTTCTGAGCTGCCATTTTTCGTGATCGATCCTAGTCGAACTTTTCCACCAGAACTCGATTGCGATGGCACTAAGCCACACCATGCAGATAATTGCCGGCCATTTTTAAATTGATGACCCGAACCTAATTCACTCATAAAGCTTGCTGTGACTAATGGTCCAAAGCCAGGGATCGACAGCAATGCATTGTAGCGAGGTTGGATTTGACATAGCGCTTTAATGTCGCGCTCGATTTGATTAATTCTCTCATTTAAAACACATAAATCTTCATATAAAAATTTTAACAGGTAATGAAGCGTATGAGACAGTTCATGCTCATTATTTGCTAAAATACGGCTAAGTGACGCTTGTAATTGCAACCTGCCGACAGAGAAGATCACACCAGACTCGCTCGCTAGGCTTCGAATTTGATTGACCATGGCGGTTCGATTTTGAACGAGACGACTACGTACACAACGTAATGCTTTAATGTCTTGTTGCTCAACAGTTTTAACTGGAACCATGTGGATATTAGGTCTGAAAACCGCTTCGCATATAGCGAGGGCATCGTTGGCATCATTCTTTTGGTTTGCAACAAATGGCTTAACATGTTGAGCAGGGATCAATTGCACTTGATAACCAAGAGCTTGAAATTGTCTTCCCCAGTAATGCGCCGTACCACAGGCCTCCATAGCAATAAGGCTACCTTCGGGGAATTGTCTAATTTTATCGAGCAGCTTGTTTCTGTTAACCTTTTTGTTACTCATGACAGAGTTATCCATAAGACAAACACAAACTTGAAAAACATTTTTGGCTAAATCGATACCAATAACTTTAATATCCATGATGGAAACCTCCAGAACTATTTGTCAGCTTTAAGCTTGGCATAATACTGCAAGCTTAGGTGCTGAGGCGTCCATCACATCACTACA